>JABDEQ010000103.1 GCA_013286985.1 Bacteroidota bacterium
GGGTTTAGATAAACCCATGCAGAGCGTAACTGCCAATGGTATCAGCATTATTAATTTTGGTATGGGCAGTTCTGTGGCGGCAACCATAATGGATTTGCTTACCGCAATACATCCAAAAGCGGTGATTTTTTTAGGAAAATGCGGCGGCTTAAAAAAGAAAAACAAAGTTGGTGATTTGATTTTACCTATTGCGGCAATAAGAGGCGAGGGAACATCTAATGATTATTTACCACCAGAAGTACCTGCATTACCAGCCTTTGCGCTGCAAAAAGCTATATCAACTACCATTCGTGATTATGGCAGAGATTATTGGACAGGCACTTGCTACACTACCAACCGCCGGGTTTGGGAGCATGATAAAAAGTTTAAACAATACCTTAAAGAACTTAGAGCCATGGCGGTTGATATGGAAACAGCTACCATTTTCAACACTGGTTTCGCCAATAAAATTCCTACCGGGGCTTTATTGCTGGTGTCAGATCAACCAATGATTCCTGAAGGTGTGAAAACGGCCGAAAGCGACTCAAGCGTAACTGCACAATATGTAGAAACACATCTTCATATAGGTATTGAATCATTAAAGCAATTGATTAACAATGGATTGACCGTTAAACATTTGATTTTTTAAGGTTGTTTAATTAAGTTGATTTATTGAGAGTTGATGAACGCAACAAATTAATCCAATCAACTCGATGAACATTTCACTTAATCAACTAATTTAAACTAATTTTGATGTATAATCCTTTTAATATACCGGATTAGTAGACTTTAAATTTATGTGGTACAATAATATATTAGAAACCATTGGTAATACACCAATGGTTAAGTTAAACAAGGTTGTTAAAGACATACCCGCAACGGTTTTGGCCAAGATTGAAACTACTAATCCCGGCAATTCAATTAAGGACAGGATGGCGTTGAAAATGATAGAAGATGCCGAGAAAAGTGGTAAACTTAAACCCGGCGGTACTATTATTGAAGGCACATCAGGAAATACAGGAATGGGACTGGCTATTGCTGCTGTAATAAAGGGCTATAAATGTATTTTTACCAGTACCGATAAGCAATCAAAAGAAAAATTTGATGCCTTACGTGCTTTCGGAGCTGAAGTAATTGTTTGCCCAACCAACGTTGAACCGGAAGATCCCCGTTCCTATTATTCCGTATCGTCACGCCTGGAGCGTGAAGTGCCGAGCTCGTGGAAGCCGAATCAATACGATAACCTGTCAAACTCTGTTGCTCACTATGAACAAACCGGCCCCGAAATATGGGAGCAAACAGAAGGTAAGATAACGCACCTGGTTGCCGGGGTGGGTACCGGTGGTACAATATCAGGCACGGCAAAATATCTGAAAGAAAAGAATCCAGCTATACAGGTAATAGGCATTGATACCTATGGCTCTGTATTTAAAAAATATAAAGAGACCGGTATTATGGATAAAAATGAAATATATCCGTATATCACAGAAGGAATTGGGGAAGATTTTCTGCCTCAAAATGTTGATTTCAACCTGATAGATCATTTTGAAAAAGTAACCGACAAAGACGCTGCATTGATGACCCGCGAAATAGCCCGTAAAGAAGGTATTTTTGCCGGTAACTCAACTGGTTCGGCGGTTGCAGGTGTACTGCAGATGAAAGATAAATTTAAAGAAGGCGATGTGGTGGTTGTTATCTTTCCGGATCATGGTTCCCGCTATATGGGTAAAATGTATAATGATGACTGGTTGCGTGACCGCGGATTTTTAAAAGACGAAAAGCTCACAGCGCGCCATATAATTGCTAAGAAAGAGGGGCAGCAGATTGTTACTATCGATTGTGAAAAGTCTGTCCTGGAGGCTATAAATACCATTAAATCGCTTAATATCTCGCAAATCCCCGTTACACAAAAAGGAATGGTAATTGGTAAGATAACTGAAAGTGATATATTGAATTCGTTGATAGAAAATCCATCTATCAAATCTCAGCCGATAAAGAATATTACTACCAGTCCGTTTCCGTTTGTTGATTTGAATACTTCAATTGATAGGATCTCGGCAATGATCAATAAAGACAATATTGCTGTACTGGTGGAAGACGGCGGCGAGATTGAGATTATTACTCAGTATGATATTATTAATGCGATATCGGCTTAATAAACGAAAAGCATAAAATATATATATTAAAGGCGTGGTGTTTTGCCCACGCCTTTCTCGTTTATTTGTCTATATTCAAATCATATTCTAAACTAATGTTCACAATCAAATATCTTTTTGTAAATCTCTTACTATTAATAAGTTTATCCGCCTTTTCACAAACTCAGAATCAGGAAGCTGTTTTCCTCAAGTGGAAATTGCAGCCCAACGAAGTGATTTCATATAAGACAACAATGCAAGAAATTGATACAGCAAATCATCGGGGTTTGGCAATGGATAGTTTAATTAAGTCATCACGTATAAATGATCAAGCAGCTGAATTTGAAAAGGCTATGAAACAGCTTGATAAAGAAATTCAATTGTCAAACTTCATAACAAATCTCAAGAAAAACCATAAAAATACAATTGATATTGAAATGTATCTAAAAGATACCAGTACCAGTGTTAAATCAATGACTGACACTGGTAAAATGGCTGATATCCAAAATGACATGCGAAAAATGATGGCCAGAATGAACAAAGGAATTATGTTGCGTGGAGAAGTTAATGAAGACGGTAATATAGAAAGTTTTTATACCAAAGGGGATCAAAAAAATATTATTGCAGTACTGTTTGAACTTCCCGGCAGATCTGTAAAATTGGGAGACACCTGGGCCATAGATGTTCATTTTTTATCAATGGATCAAAATTTTAAATGCGATAGTTCATTCAGAAGAAATACGGTGAAAGTAGTTGCCATTAGCAATACCGGAGGTGAACATATTGTAACGTTAAAGTATGATATTGTAGAATATGTTACTGGTGATTTTAATTCTCCTTTTGATAATAAGCCAATGAAAACATCAATGAAAATGACCCACCAGGCTTTAGCCAATTTTTCAATAGAGAAGGGAAGATGGGTGTCTTACGATGGAATAATGTCGCTGTCGGCAACCGGAATGATGACCGCGCAGACTACAAAAAAGATTTCATTGGTGCTTGAATGAGTTTCCCATTAAAAACATAGTTCACCATTTTTTGAATATAACAAAAACCGCTAATACAATTAGCCCGAAACCTACCAGGTGGTTCCATCCTAATTTTTCTGTTTTAAAGAAAATGGTGGTAAATAACATGAAAACGATGAGGGTAATGGCTTCCTGTATGGTCTTTAGCTGAACCAGGCTGAATGGGCCGCCGTCGCCCTTAAAACCGGCGCGGTTAGCCGGTACCTGAAAGGTATATTCAAAAAAGGCAAGCCCCCAGCTTATCAGAATGATTGAAAAAAGCCCCAGGTTTTTACCCCAGCTAAAGTCTTTAAATTTTAAGTGCCCGTACCAGGCAAAGGTCATAAAGGTGTTCGAAATAATAAGAAATAGAATAGTTTTAAGCCCGCGCATAAATAAAAGTTTGTTTTAAAATAGCAAATGTTGGCGCATTGTTTTGCGCGCGGTGTTATTGCATTCTTTTTTTCGCCAGTTCTTTTGAATAAACCTGATTTACTACCGGCGTTGGATGTATAAGAAGAAAAATGCCGGTTCCTTTTTCTCTTGCCAAGCTATCCGTTATTTGGCCTATTTTGCGCCAGCTCTCTACATATGGGCTGAATTTTTGAATGTTTTTGCCATTACTATCATCTACATAAATAATGTATTGCGCGTTAAGGCTATCAGGAGCCCAGAGTGTAAAACTGCTGTTCAGCGATATCACATCCGGCAAATTATATTGCTTGCCAAAATGGTGAACGGCGCCGGCCTCGCCATAATTATCGGCATATATTTGGGTGTGTTTTTGCTGTTCGGGTGTAAGATCGGTCCAGGCTTTATTAACCAATGCGGTCATTGTATCCCAACCGAACATATCGGCATAATCCTGCGTGGTTGGGTGTAATTTATGATCTTCCCATGTTACAAGGAAATCTGTTGCCTTTAAGTTGTTATGTGTGAACCGGAAAAATGCCAGGGTGTTATTTATTGGCAATACCGGCAGCACCATAGGGAATAAAATAAGATTTGGAAGCGTGAACAAAGCAATTACCAAACCTCTTAGCACATAACCACTTGCTTTAAGCCATCTTTCAAAACCAAAACCACCTGCCGCAAACAGCATAGGATAGGCGCCAAACAGATAATATTCTTTACCATTCATCACCAGTAAAAAAGTAAATATGAGTATAAAGGCAATCGCTAGAAATTGGAATTTGTGAAGTCTGAATGAGAATAGCAAAAATATAAAACCGGTAAGCCAAACAAATAAGGCAATACCGTTTACACTCAGCTCCTGCATAATAAAGTCAGACGGTTTATTGAAATCCAGCTGTTGTTCCCGCAGCATTTTCATGTGTGTAATTACCGGCAAATGATGGTGTAATTGCCATAACAGATTTGGTAAAAAAATGAGCAAGGCAACTACAGCGGCCCCAATAATATGCCTGTTAAACAATAATTTACGCTGCTTGCTAATAACTAAACCAAGAATCAACGAAAAGGTAAAAAACGACATAGAATATTTGGTTAGCATTCCCAATCCTACCGTTATACCTAAGAAATATAAATATTTAACGGATGACGTGTTGATGTATTTAGCCAGGAGCCATACCGCCAAAACCCACCACAGCTGATCGAAGACTACCGGTTGAAAAAGATAATCACTTGCAGCAAAGGCAGGCGAAAATATCATGGCGAGGCAGGCTAGCGCAATAGCAAATTTTTTACCTCCCAATTCAACTGTGATTAGGCCGGTGAGCCAAACAATTAAACCACCTGCAATAGTTGGGAATATCCGGGCAGCGAAAACTGAGTTCCCAAAAAATACAGATGAAAGCTTTGCCAGTACCGCTATAAAAGGAGGGACTTCCTTATATCCCCAATCTAAATGATCGGCCAGTACCAGATGCAACAGTTCGTCCCGATGAAAACCGAAATGGGCTATGGCCAGTAAATTCAAACAAACTTTGATGAAAACAAAGATTAGTATAAAACTGGAATAGGTGGATCTCCGGTTTTTATATGGCATTTTATAAGGGGTTTGCCGATAAAGATATTAAATTTTCAGATTAAAGATAAAAAGGTAAAAACGAAAGGTGTTTTTGTACTTTACCTTTTGCTTTTACCCTTCGACTTTAATTTTTTAAATCCTTTTAATATTTGCCCCTAAGGCAATTAAGCGTTTATCAATATGCTGATAACCGCGTTCTATTTGTTCAATATTGTAAATAGTTGATTTTCCTTTTGCTGATAAAGCAGCAATCAACAATGCTACGCCTGCACGAATGTCTGGTGAAGTCATGGATATGCCGCGTAATTGAACTTGTTTATCAAGTCCGATTACTGTTGCACGGTGCGGATCGCATAGAATGATCTGCGCGCCCATGTCCAATAGTTTGTCCACGAAGAATAAACGGCTTTCAAACATTTTTTGATGGATCAGAACAGAGCCTTTTGCCTGTATGGCTACAACCAGGCAAATACTTAATAAATCGGGCGTAAAGCCTGGCCAAGGCGCATCGGCAAGAGTCATGATTGAACCGTCGATAAAGGTATCTATTTCGTAATGTTTTTGAGCAGGTATATAAATGTCATCGCCCCTTAGTTCCATTTGGATACCTAAACGCCTGAAGACGTCGGGAATCATACCTAATTCCTGGTAATGAACATTTTTTATAGTGATTTCAGATTCAGTCATAGCAGCTAAGCCAATAAACGAACCTATTTCAATCATATCAGGCAATAAACGATGTTCAGTACCTGTTAGCTGGGTAACGCCTTCAATGGTTAACAGATTTGACCCGATACCACTTATTTTTGCTCCCATGCGGTTAAGCATTTTACACAATTGCTGCAAATAGGGTTCACAGGCAGCATTATAAATGGTAGTGGTACCTTTTGCCAGCACAGCCGCCATTACTATATTGGCCGTACCTGTAACTGAGGCTTCATCCAAAAGAATATAAGTGCCGGTTAAGTTGGAGGCATCTACATTAAAAAATCCATTTGAAGGATCATAGTTAAACTTTGCGCCCAGTTTTTCAAAGCCCAGAAAGTGAGTGTCCAAACGGCGACGACCTATTTTGTCGCCTCCGGGTTTAGGGATTGCGGCTTTTCCAAAACGTGCCAGTAGCGGTCCTACAATCATAATGGAGCCTCTTAAGCCGCCACCTTTTTCTTTAAAAGCATCCGAAAGGAAAAAATCAAGGTCAATGTTTTTAGCTTCAAAACTATAAGTATCGGGGGCAAGTTGTTCAACTATAACGCCCATATCTCCCAATAACTCTATCAGTTTATTTACGTCCTTTATATCAGGTATGTTGCTGATAGTGACCTTATCGCTGGTTAATAAAACTGCCGAAAGAATTTGCAGGGCTTCATTTTTTGCACCCTGTGGTATAATTTCGCCTTTTAACGGCGTGCCGCCAATTATTTCAAATGCGTTATTCATGTTTAGTTCACAGTTGATGGTTTGTAGCTGATAATTGCTTTTTTATCATTTAATGGCATATTATAGTCACTAAACTTTTGGCGCCTAAATTAGGCATGAAAAATAAACTATCGATTATAAACCAATAAACAATTAATATTTTTTTGAACCACCGTTGTTGCGGTTACGATTTTGGTTGTTATTATTGCGTGGATTATTGTTGCTATTGCTACGTCCGCGATTGTTTTGGTTGTTGTTATTGGTACGTCCGCGATTATTTTGATTGTTATTGTTATGCGTGTTCGGACGATATTCAACCCGGTTTAAATTGATGTTTTCTTCCAATTTCAACTGGCCGCCTGATAAATTGTAAAGATCCGATAATATGCTCTCATCAGTAACAGAATCTTTATTCCATTGCACATAGGCCATCTTCATAAAGTTGGCAACTGCTTGTACCATGTGGCGTTTGCGATCAGGATCGTCAATGCTTTTAGCTTTTTCAATCATTAGCTCAATGGTTTTACCATAGTGCTTGTATTTAATACGCTGATGCGGATATTTAAGCGGTTCGGGTTTTAAATGGATAGCTTCCGGCGATGGTTTGGGATATGGAGAATCTACATCTATCTGGTAATCAGAAATAATATGCAGGTGATCCCATAATTTATGCTTAAAGTCGGCAACATCCCGCAGGTGAGGGTTTAAAAATCCCATCAGGTCAATTACTACCTGTGCATACCGGTTGCGCTCTTCTTTGGTGGGTAATGCTACAATATATTTAACCATATTTTGCACATTACGGCCATATTCAGACAGGATTAATTTATTCCTGGTCGAATTATAATCAAATTGTTCGGGCATAGTTTTACT
>JABDEQ010000104.1:0-113 GCA_013286985.1 Bacteroidota bacterium
GAGCGGGGTTAAAAACCCTATCATAGAAAATTGGACGGGTAAATTCGGAGCTTTACTATCCAATCAGTTTATTTACGAATGGTTTGGTGTTGCATCGTTCCTTTTTGTTTTTG
>JABDEQ010000104.1:130-1303 GCA_013286985.1 Bacteroidota bacterium
TCAGTAACCAAAACATTGGTTTATTCATTTTTCTGTCTTATATTTTTATCTGTTGCTATTGGCTTTTTCCATGCTTTTATGGCCGATACGCCTAACTACCTTGAAGGAGAATTTGGCTATTGGAGTAACGTTCTATTGAACGCCCAAATCGGACAAACAGGCATTGCAGCGCTACTGGTATTTGCGGCACTGACCTTACTGATAGTAGCCTATAACATCGACTTTAAACTCCCCAAAAGGAAAGAAAAGACATTTGATACCGCACCAGAAGACGAGCTAATAGCGGCGCCTGTTGAAAAGGATAACGATGATGAAGAAATTCCACTACCGCTGGAATGGTCGGGCCGGGCAAATAAATTAAAAGATACACCCGATAATGTAGTTAAGCCCGAATCGCCAAAACAGCAGCCACTGGTACAAAACCCCATATTCCACGAGCCATTGGTGCTGACACCAGATGCTGATGCGGAGGGTCATGAATCCGAATTTGAAAATGGAATCCCCCTAACCATTGGTGTTACCAGGCCAACTCCCGCTTTAAATATCGAGCAATCAGATGAAGAAAAGGCAAAAGGTTTATTGGACAAATTTGGAACCTATGATCACAAGCTCGACCTGGCATCGTATAAATACCCTACGCTTGATCTGCTTGAAAATTACGGTTCAAACAAAATCAACGTTAACTCTGATGAACTTTCAGCAAACAAGAACAAGATTGTTGAAACGCTGAATCATTATAATATCGAGATAGATAAAATAAAAGCTACCATCGGCCCAACGGTCACCTTATATGAGATTATCCCGGCACCGGGTGTAAGGATCTCAAAAATAAAGAACCTGGAGGATGATATAGCGTTAAGCTTGGCCGCCCTTGGTATACGTATTATTGCACCAATGCCAGGTAAAGGTACAATAGGTATTGAGGTACCTAATCAAACGCCCGAAATGGTTTCGATGAGATCGGTTTTGGCAACTGAAAAGTTCCAGAATACAACGATGGATCTGCCTATAGCACTTGGAAAAACCATCAGTAATGAAGTGTTTATTGCTGATCTGGCCAAGATGCCCCACTTGCTGGTTGCAGGTGCTACCGGTCAGGGTAAGTCTGTTGGTATTAATGCCATTTTGGTGTCCCTGCTGTTTAAAAAGCACCCGTCCGAACTTAAATTTGTT
>JABDEQ010000104.1:1313-7249 GCA_013286985.1 Bacteroidota bacterium
GTTGACCCTAAAAAGGTGGAGTTAACGCTTTTCCGCAAAATTGAGCGCCACTTTTTAGCCAAACTCCCTGATGAAGCTGACGCTATTATCACCGACACTAAAAAGGTGGTAAATACGCTTAACTCACTTTGTATAGAGATGGATCAGCGTTATGACCTGTTAAAAGACGCGCAGGTACGTAACCTTAAAGAATACAATGACAAATTTGTACATCGTAAAATAAGCGATCCGGAAAAACACCGTTACCTGCCGTTTATAGTGCTGGTTATTGACGAGTTTGCCGACCTGATGATGACCGCAGGTAAAGAAGTTGAAGTGCCCATTTCGCGTATTGCCCAGTTGGCCCGTGCGGTGGGTATTCACTTGGTAATTGCTACACAAAGGCCATCTGTTAATATTATAACGGGTACTATCAAGGCCAATTTCCCATCAAGGCTGGCCTTCAGGGTACTTTCAAAAATAGACTCCCGTACCATTTTGGATAGCGGAGGCGCCGATCAGTTGATAGGCCGCGGTGATATGTTGTTATCAACAGGTAGCGACCTGATACGCCTGCAATGCGCATTTGTGGATACACACGAAGTTGAAAGAATATCCGACTTTATTGGTAATCAACGCGGTTATCCATCGGCTATGCTGTTACCTGAGTATGTTGGTGAAGGAGAATCGAGCAGTGCAAAAGAATTTGATCCTGATAACAGGGATCCTCTGTTTGATGATGCTGCCCGGTTAATTGTGCTGCATCAACAGGGGTCTACTTCGCTCATCCAGCGTAAAATGAAATTAGGTTATAACCGGGCAGGCAGGATTATTGACCAGTTGGAAGCCGCCGGTATAGTTGGGCCTTTTGAAGGCAGCAAAGCCCGCGAGGTACTGTATCCTGACGAGTATAGCCTGGAACGCCATCTTGAAGTATTATCAAAACAAAATAATAATTAAACCTGTTGACTGATTACTACTCAAACGTGTATATTCAGGCACTGTAAATTCAAATGAAAAAACTATTTATATTCTCCGTTCTCTCTTTATTAACCTCTTATACTTTCGCCCAAAAAGATGTTGCGGCAAAGGATATATTAAATAGAGTAAGTGCAAAATACCGCACTTATGATGTTGTAAAAACCGATTTCGATTTCACTCTTGATAATAAACAAGCCGGCATTAAAGAAACCCAAAGCGGTACGCTAATAGCTAAATCAAAAGCAAATAAATTCAGGGTAACTATTTATAGTCCCGAATCAACTGCTAAACAAGATGTGGCCCAGGAGATTATCAGCGATGGTAAAACGCAATGGACCTATCTTAAAAAGGACAACGAGGTACAGGTAAATAATGTTGATGTAAGCGGCGAAGGCCTTAACCCAGCCCAGGTGTTTACCATTTATGAGCACGGCTATAAATACATCTACAACGGCGAAACCAAGGTTGACGGCAAGGTTTATCAGGAAATTGACTTAACTCCGGAAGATATTAATAAATCGTTTTTTAAAGTAAGGTTATTGATTGATAAGGTAAAAAAACAGATCTACAGTGCCCTTATATTCGATAAAAACGGCAATCATTATACTTATACCTTAAAAAGTTTTGTACCCAACCCGCCTGTCAGCGAAAGCTTATTTAGCTTTGATGCTAAGGCGCATAAAGGTGTTGAAGTGGTAGACCTGAGATAGATATTTGAACAGTTGGATTGAGGACATCAATATAGATCTTACAAAAAGTAATTTTTATATTGATGTTTTTCTGATAAGCTCGATTCTGCGTAGCCAACTACCTTATTCTTTTCAAGGAGTTCCAGCAGTTGTTTTACGGTGAAGTAATCAACCTCGGTTGGGATGATAACCCCGAGGTATTTGTTGTTGAGTATCCTGGTTTTGCATCCAAGCATTTCAAACTCCTGGCGAATATCTGCAATAGTATATTCATCATCTGTAACCACTATATGAATGGTTGAATTACCTGAGTATTCAATTGTCTTCCGGTACGTTAGCTTACCCTCAGCCGCTTTAAACTCGGCCCATACAATATCGCCCACGGCTAATTTGGGGAGATAAAAGGGAATAGTCAGCAGTTTATAATAGCCGTATTCTTCATTAACAATTTCAGCCTCCACGGTTTCGGAATGTTCATCTTCCAATATATCACTATACAAACGGCATAATATGCTTACTACGGTATCCTCGGACATAGACAATCTTTGAGCCAAATATAATTATTCTGTGATCCCTGCTTTAATACGACGTTCCATAACCTCGCGCCAGGTAGTTAATATAAATCCGTTTTTCTTTAAGAACTCTTTTAAACGCGGATCTGTCATTGCCAGCAGGTCGCCTTTGCGTTTCTTGCCCTCGCTACAGATATATTTAAAGGTTTCTGTTGGGTAGGTGCAATGCATAATCACCATAGTTAAACCCGGGCTTAACCTGCCAATACTTTCAATATAATGATCAGTATACCATTTTTGAATTTCAGCATCTGTTTTGTATTCAATATCGGGCATATTCCAATCATAGCTTGAATTATGGAGATCATCAAGCACCGGCAAACCACTTTTCCATAACCTTGCCCCTATTGCCTTAGCATCGCCCAGTGCGGGATTTTCCGGAATTACCATTCCCTCAACATATTTTCCTTGTTTTTTAAGCTCCGCAATTGCGGCTGCTTTAGCTTCAGAACGGAAAAAGAGATCATCCCCGCCGGGAAACATTACGGGTACTTGTTTCTCTATGCCCAATTGCAAATACTTTTCAAGGTAAGTACCTTTTGCAAACAGGGTACCCATATGTGAATCTAAATGTGTTGGCTTAAAGCCCATGCTGATGGCTCTGTCATACTGGGCCCTTATTTCCTTATCTATCTCATCCGGCGATGCATGGAAATATACTGCTTCTACCGAGGGCCATAAACATCCTTGATTATCCGTTAACCCCAGCACATTTGATTTTCCCGCTAGCGGTCCCCAACGATAGGTGTCCCACTCTGCAGTAAGTGTTAAATGCAATCCGGCATCGGTGTTGGGATGATCCTTAATATATTTTACAATTTCAGGAACCCATGGGCACGGCATCATTACACTGGTTGATGTAGAAACGCCATTGGTAAGCGCCATTTCCACGCCCTCATCCGAATCGTGCGACATGCCGGCATCGTCAACATGAAGGATCAATACCCTTGCTCCTTTTGGAAATCCAAGCCGTTCGGCATAAGTTTTAGTTTGCTGCGCTTTTAAGCTTGCTATCGCAAAAACCAAAAGCACAAGGAAACCGGTTCTTTTCATTGCAATTAAGTTAGGTGGTTGATTAGGTCTGTCATTTAAAATTACTAAATTTCAACTTAATCAACCACCGATACGATTATTCCTTTTAAATCGCTACACTCTTATATAAATTTTATTTTTATCCAATATTTTGCCCAGTGTCCAACAAACCAGCATATAGCAAATGGCATATAATAGCGACCCTATAGCGCCAGGAGCAATAACCTGGAAAAATACGTTATTAATCCAATCATTAAAGTTAACCTTGTTTATAACAATATAGCCCAGCCATCCGCCTAAAAGTTCAGAGAAAATATAGATGGGTAATGGATTTTTTCCAACAACGGTAAAAAAGGAGGTCCACTTGTTATTCGCTTTGGTGCGTATTTCAATAATGTACACCAACGCCGAAATCCAAACTAAATCAATACCTACTGTTAATAAAACAAACGGGCTCGACCATAATTTTTTGGCGATGGGAAATGACATATTCCAGAACAGTGCAATAAAGATAAACAGGAAGCCAAACAGCATCATTTTCGAAATGGTTTCATAACCCTTTCCTTTTTCCTGGATAAATTTACCCGCATAATAGCCGCAAATTACGTTAACAATGGCAGGCAGCGTGCTTAATATTCCTTCTGGGTCAAAAGCAACTCCTTCGCCGTGGTACATGTGTGCATCGCCTATAATAAATTTATCTAAATAGGTGCCTGCATTGGTTAACATGCCATAAGGAGCTGCATGATCGCCGAAAACGAGCAATAAGACCCAGTATCCCAATAAAAGTAAAACGCTGATAATAATGATTGCTTTTTTTGATTTAATAAAATAGATAAGCAATGAAGCAAAAAGATAGCAAAGACCTATACGCTGTAACACACCAAAGAACCTTGTTTCACCAAACGACTCGATTGACCATCCTTTAGCACCGTGCTCAATACTGCCAATCCAGTACATAAAGTATCCAAGCAAAAATATTAAGGCTGCTCTTTTAAATATTCTGAAAACTACAGAACCTGTGCTTAAGCCGATAAATTTCTTTTGAGAGAAGCTCATCGCATTACCTACAGCAAATAAAAACGACGGGAAAACCAAGTCGGTTGGTGTAAAACCAAACCACGCCGCGTGGTCCAGCGGTGGAAATGCCGCCGCACCGCTTCCCGGTGTATTTACAATGATCATAAAACAAATAGTCATTCCGCGAAATACATCCAGCGAAAGGAAACGGTTGTTACTTTGGTCCATTTTTTTGAATAAAGGTTTAAAATTAGTCAGGAAAATAATCGACAATATATAAATATTAAAATTCAAACCCAATCTTCATTGCTATATTTTTAAAACCCCGCTATAGATTATAATTTTTTTTAAGAAGTGTCGATTATGACCGGCGATTGTGCATTAGATACCCCTTATTGGTATTTAAAAAATCGGCCGCCTGTCATCTTTCGGGCTTGCACACTTTCAAACTTCAACTAACAAAACAAATTGCTATTTTTGAAACTCATGTTAACGATAACCAATCATACACTCGAGAAACTGGAAATGTTATTAAAAACAACCGGTTATAAGGTTCGATATGAAAAAGGCAACTTTAAAACCGGCGCCTGCTTACTGCAACACAGTAAGGTAATAGTGGTTAACAAATTCTCGGGTTTAGAAAGCAAAATTTTGGCATTAAGCGAACTGGCCCGTGACCTCGAAATGGACTATAATTTATTGGATGATAAACAAGTTGCCTTTCATCAGCAGCTACAACAAATAAAACTGGAACTGTGACCATTACATTTTTAGGAACCGGAACCTCACAGGGTGTGCCTGTTATTGCCTGCAGTTGTGAGGTATGTATATCAACCGATAAAAAAGACAAGCGCTTGCGCACTTCTATATTAATTGAAGGCGAAGATAAGGTGATTGTGGTTGACTCCGGCCCTGATTTCCGTTATCAGATGTTAAGGGCAAACGTGCAACACCTGGATGCCATTGTTTTTACGCACGAACACAAAGACCATATTGCCGGCCTTGACGATATAAGAGCATTTAATTACAAGCAAAAAGGGCCCATTGATGTTTATGCCTCTCCGCGGGTACAAACCGCGCTTAAAAGAGAATTCTATTATATTTTTGAGGAGGCTAAATATCCCGGCATTCCGCAGCTTAACCTGCACACCATTGGGCTCGATCCTTTTAAAATAGGCAATATTAACTTTACTCCCATCGAGGTAATGCATTATATGCTGCCCGTACTGGGTTTCAGGATAAAAGATTTCACTTACATTACTGATGCAAAAACAGTATCAGAAACAGAAAAGGAAAAAATAAAGGGCAGCAAAACGCTGGTGATTAATGCACTGCAGATACAGAGTCATATTTCGCACTTTACCTTTGATGAGGCAATAGCCTTTGCCCAGGAAATGGGGGCCGAAAAAACCTATTTCACACACATTAGCCATAGGTTGGGCAAGCATGCAGATATTATGAAACAACTGCCCCCAAATATTGAACTGGCGTACGATGGTTTAAAAATTGAAATATAAATAAAAGAGGCTTATAGCTTAACTAAGCTTATCCTGTCCATTGAGCCCCTGTAGCTGCCCAAATGCCCCTTATGCCGCATATCAACTTTACCCCTGATGGTAATTTTCCTGTTATTTATCTGCGTAAACTTGCCATCATTAAATTC
>JABDEQ010000105.1 GCA_013286985.1 Bacteroidota bacterium
AGTTTGGCTTACCGAACGTTTTTCTAATACATTGCCCAATAATACCAGGGTTATAATGGTGGCACAGGTTTCGTAAAATTGATATTGCTCGCCTAAATTTTCTATCGTTCCAATTAAACTATAAATAAAAGCAGCCGACGACCCCACGAAGATGAGCACATCCATATTCGGGACGCCGCCCCTGATGGAGTTGATAGCACTTTTGCCAAAATGCAGGCATCCAACAATAAAAACAGGTAAACATAACAGCATTTGCACCAGCGGAAGGTGCAAAAAATGCCAGGGCAGTACCATATGGAGCAAAAGCGGAGCTGTTAAAATGGCACAAAAAATAAATTTATTTTCTACCTTTTCATAAAAGGGGATAACCTGTAGTGCAGGATCATCTACCACTTTATAACCCAGGCCCTCGATATCTTTGATAATGCCTGGAAGATCGGCATCGTTATCATTAGTGAACTTAACTTCTTCGCTTGCAAAATCGACAAGGATATTGTGTAAGCCTCTTTTTTCTAAAAGTTTATGTACCGACAAGGCGCAATTATTACAATGCATCCCGGTCACGTTGAGTTCAATCAATTGCTCTGTCATATCACAAATTTACCTAATAATTGAGCCGTTGCGCCGGCTGCTGAGTAAGCTTTTTGTAATATTAATTTGACTTTTAAGGAAGTACGACCTGTTGTTGGATGCCATATTTTATGCGGTGTATTTTGTTGATTTATATTGTGTTTTGCAATTTAACGCAATAATATAAAAAAACACTTTGCAAATCGGCCGAAGATTTCTATTTTTGCACTCTCCAAAACGGTAGATGTAGCTCAGTTGGTTAGAGCATCGGTTTGTGGTACCGAGGGTCGTGGGTTCGAGCCCCATCATTTACCCGATTTTTTTTTCGCCTCTCAAGAAATTGAGGGGCGTTTTTTGTTTTATGCTATTCAGCAGAATATTATAGTAGAATTGACCAGACTATTCCGTGCGGTTTAGAACACAGAGTTATGTTGATAAGAGGGAAAATTGTAATTAGCACTCAGAAAATTGAGGTGGTTAAAGTGTTCCCGAAATGCCTGTTTGTAGTTTTCACAATGAGGTGGTCAATGGCTTCGGAATGTCCACACAAATTTACTATGCAATAATTGTCGTTATTTTAAATTTTTCTGATACTATTTTGTAGTGAAATAATTATAAATTATTGATAATCGGCAATTATGTGCTTTTTGCATCGAGTAATAGTATCTATAACCTGTCACAACCACGAATAAAAGATATTAATAAAATAAAAAGATTTTATTTTATTTTATTGTCCGCCAAAAAGATAACCTCTAAAATAGATTGATCCAATCCTTTGGAAATTGCTAAAATCTTCTCGTTTCCAAATTGCCCAAAAAGGGTTGAAGGAAGATCGTATTCGGCATATAATATATGATCGTCACCTTCATAAACAATTATTCTCAGCGGCGCATACAAAGCTGCCCTGATGTCATATTGGGTCATTTCAGATGCTGTGAGCGGGTTGCCAATCAAGTACTGAATTGCTTTTTTGGGTTTACCTTTAATATTAAGCAATTTTCCATGTTCCTGCTGGCCAAATATCATCAAACCGGTGTTACCTGCAACTTTAGCCAGTTGTTGCTTTACCGCCTCAGGATCATCCAATAACCCTGTTGACCAGTCGGGATTTAACCTGTTTAATACTGTTTCTATATTTTGAATGAAGTTTTCATAAGTACCCTTTAATGTTATGCATTGGTGACTTATATTGATTTGTGTGTTCATGATAAATTTGTTTTTATAAATAAATAGTGAAATTCTGATTGTTTCTGTATTAATGAACCCTATAACAAAGACAATAAAACTATTATATGAAAAAAGAATTAAGGAAATTCCTTTAGCGTTATATTTCAAACGCTTAAGGAAGTTTTCTTATGAAAATAATTTGCTGCCATTGGCACCTGATTATTGGCCTATTTTAGTTAACAGTATTGCTACTGAATCTGGTTTTACCAGAAATGACGAGTGGCTGGTATTCAACTGATATACTGTTTTTACGTTAGATGCTGCAATCATCCTGTTTTGAAGAGCCGGAGAAACCACATGATCCTGTAATGTTTTGATATAAACTTTCTCAACTGAGCCGAAATTTGCAGATGTGAGTGTTACCGGAGTAGTGAATGGGATTAGAGGCTCAATGCGATAATTTTGTAAAACAAGGTTTTGGGCCTGAGTTGAACCATCCTGGATAAAAACGTTTACAATTTGGTTGTGTAGCACATCAAGAGTTCCGTTAGTAGTATTTATATTGAGTATGGGAACGTTATTAACTGAGTCACCAAGTGCTGAGCCGGCGTCGGTACTGGCAAGGGCAAGTAACGATTGACCAGAGGTTGGTAAATAAGCAGACAGATAAACCAGTTTTTCGATTTTTGTTGGTATTTGCTCAGCAACAGACGAAATGATCATACCACCCAAGCTGTGACCAACCAGGATAACTTTACCGTTAATTTGGGAGATAGCATTAAGTACGGTAGTTACGTAAAGATTTAATGTAATTGTTGATGGTACAGTTTGATCGCTGCCATGGCCGGGAAGTTCAACAACGGTAACATTGTTACCTTCCTTTATAAGGGTTGTTTTTACGGAGTCCCATACATAAGGGGCCTGCCAGGCACCGTGAACTAATACATAATTTTTGACAACGGGTGCAGCCGGTTTTACCGCATCGTTCTTTTTTGAACACGATGAAAACATAAGCGTAGCTGTAGCTACGGAAAGTAAGATTAGTATTAGTTTTTTCATGATTTGAGATGCCTAATTGTTTAGGACACTACAAACTTCGGATTAACCATTCCCGATAATATTAACATCGGTTAAAATCGAAAAAAGCATATTAATTTTTTTGGGCTTTCCGAAATGTTATTTCATTGGCCGGAAAACGAACAGTAGCCGGATTATGACTATAACCCATTGATATGACCACAAAAAAAAATATCCTTTCACATTATGCAAAACAAAACATGAAAGGATATTAAACAGAATAGATTAGCAGGTGTTTACCGCTCTTTGGATAAACAGAGCAAAATGACCATTATTATTTCCAACTTAATAGCTGCTGCAAATCGGTCTTCTCTGACATTGTAAGTATGGGAATCCCGTTATCGTAGTGGATGTGGAAATCGTGGATCAGTTTTAAGGAATGAAAATCAAGCAGGTCACCATTTTGCATATATTTATTCACTTCTGCTACGACTTGAGCCTTTGGTAAAAATAATGCAGCTGTTTCGATAAAGTCATCTATTGTGAAATCTACTGCTTTGCTTTCAGATCTGTTTTTCAATAAGGCCAGCATAAAATCTCTGATCGTTTTTTTTCCTTTTGAAGCCAACCTGATTTGATTATCAAGATAAAAAGCATAAATAAACCCCCTTTCGTAAGGAAGCTTTTCGTAATAATGATTGGTCCAAAAATATTTGGCTATGGAATCTGCAGGGGCTGTACGTACAGGACTTTTATAATGGGGGGTTATATTGTTATTGTTGATATAATGAATGAATTCTTTTTTGGTGATCATTTTTGTTTCTGCAAGGATGTATGTATCAATATAATCATTAAACCCCTCTTCAAACCACATATATTCCATGCCTTTTTGTTTAATCGGTAGTTTATTGCCAATCCATTTATGTGTTGTTTCGTGTGCAATAACCTCTGTTTTAGCCAGGTCATATGGCCCGGTATATCTCATGCTGAATCCGTCAATTAAGCCAATGCCGGTATAATTATCGGGCGCTTCATTCAAAAAAGGCAGCATGCTTATAAAGTAGTCTTTATCCTTATAGTCTTGCCAAAAATCTGTTACTGCCGGAAAAAAAATACTGAAGAATGGTTTTAGAGCAGCCTGCATGTCATTTAAACTGTCGCGGCCTGAGGTGATAGCATAGTAAGGAACGTCACCAACTTTATAGGTTTTGACTATCAGTTTTTTATCCATTGCCATATAAATCTTCCTTATTTGGTCGGTCTTGATAGTTACCACTGTGCCCGGCTTAGATTCAGGGTCGGCAGATGAAAAATAACCTATACCTGCCGGCCATTTATCCCAGGTATATGAGAGTGTTTTATACACATTGGTATCAACCAGCATAAATACATTAAAGCTTAATGAATAAAAGCAACCAGGAACTAGTTGAGGACGGAACTGCTCATTAGCGTTATTGTGTTTTGCAGCTGAAATCAGTGCGCCATTGATCTCATAATGCAGTTTTTTTTGTCCGCTGGTTTTATGCCATACAATTATTTTACGATTGGCCGAATCAATGGAAACAGAGTCGCCTTTTTCGGTTTGAATATTTTTTACAACACTAAATATATTTATTTGATTACCTACTTCGGGCCAACCGTAGGTAAATGATGTCGTATCTTTTGAATCCGGAGAGTAGAATAAATCGACTTTTAACAAGGATGAATTTCCATCCCATGAAAAATGATAATCCATCTTGAGATGTGTTGCCGTATTTTGCCCGAGCGTAAAAAAACAAGATAATATAAATAGAAAACTAATAAGGGTGGATTTCATTCTCTGCAATTTTAAAAAAATATGAGTGAAAAAAAGATCTTAAGTGTTTGTATGTTTTTAATTCGTTGTGTTATTTTTAGAAACTGGCCGTTACAAGTGCAGATCTTGCCGATCTTTATTGATGACCAGTACGATATCAAATGAACCATTAAATTCTCAAAAGATATAACGTTACGATAATTCTTTATCTATTCTTTGTATATAATCTGCTTAAGCTGCTGATTTGTAGTTAAATACAAAACTCACCAGAGGCCGTCTGATGAGTTCAACGCTAGTATGCCCGGCGTAGCGTACTATTCTTGTTTATGCGTAGGTTACGCTCAATGTGATGGGTACACTTAACGCCTTTGAAATAATGCAATGAGCTTTTGCGCCTTCGGCAATCTCCTTAAATGTTACTTCATCCATACCTGCTATAACACTGGCCTGCAATTCCAAATGGATGCCGGTAATGCTCAATGCCTGCGTGTCAAGATCTACTATGGCAGTTGTAAAGATGTCGCCTGCGGTAATGCCATGGTGTGCTAATGTAGCGCTAAGGGCCATAGAAAAACAGCCTGCATGTGCAGCGGCAATTAATTCTTCAGGATTGGTGCCGATGCCATCGGCAAAACGTGTTTTGAATGAATACTGGGTTTCGTTAAGAACGGTGCTTTGTGTGCTGATTTCACCAAGTCCTTCTTGTAAAGTGCCTTTCCAATGTGCTTTTGCTGTGCGTTTCATGATTTTTAAATTTGTTGATGATGAATTATTATGTTAAATGTTATGCCTTAATTATTTAGGCAACGCAAACATACCCCGGCTAAAACTTGAAAATTTTAACCCAGGTTAATAAATGCATTGATATCTGATCTTTTCTTCAAAAAAATCCTCATCCTGCCAGTGATATGACATTACGAGGTACATGCCTTGTTTGCAGATTTTTTCTTATCCGGCTAAGAGATTGAGGTTCAATTCCTATATAAGATGCGAGGTATTTATCAGGAAACATTTGCAATAAATGTGGCTCGTTATTTAGCAGCTTGTTATACCGGTCAGTTGCTGATAGGGTAAGCAGATTGAAAATCCGGTCGTACGCCATAATAAAAGAGTATTCGTTGAGTTTTCGCAAACATTTCTCCAATATAGATACGTGTCCGAATTTGGAAGCAGGCCCCCGTTGCCCAAACCTTATAGCTTTAATATCGGTTAGGGCCTCTATACAAAGTGTAGCGGGTGTTTGAGTCAAAAAGCTTTTATGGTCAACAATAAAAAGATTCTTGAAATCGCTTTGGGCCTCATTAAAATGAAAAGACCAGGTGATGGTTTTGCCCGCATTGTCTGTATAATATGATCGTGCTTTACCTGATACAATAAAATAAGCGTATTTGGCAATTTTTCCCTCATTAAATATGGTGTGCCCTTTTGGAATCAGCACCTCTTTGCAGTTGCTTAAAATAATTTCAATTTCTGAGTCATCCAGGCTTACAATTTTCCCGAGGTAATTCAGTAAGGGCATTGCGTTAATTGAATAGATGTATCTCATTGCTATAGTCTTTCTTTTAGTTTAGCTGTGCTGTTTATTATGTTAGCTATTTGTTTTTGCCGTATTTGAATACGAGCAGTTGTTTTTTACCAACAAACTGTATTTGTGGATTTTTAATTTCCTTTCTTAAGTTCAAAACTTTTTGTACCAGCATTCTTCTGTTCATTTTGAGCTTTCTTATAATTTTCAAACTTTTTTTAATCATCGATCTAACAGAATAAGATGAAGACACCGGCGCACCTCCGGCAAAGCAATTAACGGCTACAACTAAGGCTGCTACTAATTGTATTGCGCTTGTTATTAAGAAGATATATAGTTCCATAAATAATTTAATCTGTGCCCATTAATTGCCGTATAATGATTTAGCCGCTATACTTTATACCTTCGTCTTCATAAAGCTCCAGGACCAATTGGTCCAGTAGATTCAGATCCTTTCCATTTTGATATTTATATAAATTGCATGTCGCCGTCCATATCTAAGGTTATCCATATGTTGAGCTTCTAAGTAAATTTCATGCCATTTATATATTGTATTGATTATCAATTAATTGCATTTTAAATTGATCATGTAGAGGTCTTGATATATCAATGCTTTCGGGTTTGGTTTTGATATATCAAAGCTATATGATGCACCCAATTGGTACACCTCATATCTGTATATGCACGGCCTTAATAGCTTCTCAGCTGTCCATTATTGAGATGTGGAAAGAAATTTTATGGCAATTTATCTGCTCTCGAAATATCAACACAGAACGTGCGATTCTTGAAATAACCATAGGTGGAAGCTGTAGTATTAAATGTTAAAATATTGATTATAAATGCTTTGATTAAATGGCACGACTTTTACTGTAAGCCTGCCTCTGTGTGGCTGTAAATAGTAATATTATGGCAATACAATGTTATTAAGCAAAAAATAGTCGGGGCCTGCATGTAGCATTTGGCTAAAGGGGCTATCGTCTTTTGTTGAACCGGCCTTATTTATTAAACAGATACTATATGGAATATATTAGAAAAGCAACTCCGGCAGATGCTGAAAGAATTAGATTTATAGCAGAACAGTGCTGGCGGCTTGCATCCAGCGATATTGAAGCGA
>JABDEQ010000106.1:0-2216 GCA_013286985.1 Bacteroidota bacterium
CACCAGCGTGGCCCATACGGCGTCCCGGAGGCGCTGTTTGACCGGCAATAAAGCCTACAACCGGCTTAGTACCGTTTGCTTTTATCCAGCGTGCTGCTTCGGCTTCCATGCCACCACCAATTTCACCAATCATAATAATACCGTGCGTGTCAGGATCGTTCATTAACAGTTCAACTGCTTCTTTGGTTGGGGTACCTATAATAGGGTCGCCGCCAATACCAATAGCGGTAGTGATGCCTAAACCGGCTTTAACCACCTGGTCAACCGCTTCGTAAGTTAAGGTACCTGATTTAGAAACTACACCAACATGGCCCTTTTTAAAGATAAAGCCAGGCATAATACCAATTTTGCTTTCGTCAGCAGTGATAACACCCGGACAGTTTGGACCGATAAGGCGCGAATCCTTATCTGTTAAATATTCTTTCACCATAATCATATCCTTTGTAGGGATACCTTCGGTGATACATACAATTACTTTTATACCAGCTTCGGCAGCTTCCATAATGGCATCAGCTGCAAATGCAGGAGGTACAAATATGATGGATACATCGGCACCGGTCTGTTTAACCGCATCGTCAACAGTATTAAATACCGGTCTTTCAAGATGTTGCTGCCCTCCTTTACCCGGAGTAACGCCGCCAACAACCTGGGTACCATAAGCAATCATTTGTGTTGCGTGGTAAGTACCTTCATTACCAGTAAAACCCTGAACTATAACCTTGGAATCTTTATTTACGAGTACACTCATTGGATTTTTTAATTTGTAGCGCAAAGCTAAAGTTTTTGATCGAATGTCAAATTAAATTTAGTGCTCGATGGCACAGTAAATGGTAAATAAATCGTCACAATTTTATTATTGAGCAGGATCAATAACTGATATGCCGAATTCAGCATCCGGTTTTTTATAAAGCGGTACCGGCTCAACTGTTACCATTACTTCCAGCGTAGGTGCAACAAAAGCCTCCAGCAGGTGACCACCGCGTACACTACCATCGGCAGCAGCCAAATTGATATGGACATGCACCGCCGGTTTGCCATTGCTCAGTGCAATATCGCCTATTAAGGAAGTAATTTCTGATTGTTCGTCAATATTATTAACCTTAAACATTTTGTTGGTTTTATCATACCAGCCTATTTTAGCGCTGGTAGCATCGCCTATGGCGGTAAAATGGGCGCTCTGCACTTTATATTTCCGGGCAAACTCATTTAGGCCCGACATAATTTCATCGCCTTTGGCAAATACCAATACATAGGTTTTAGTAGGTCCATTTTGGCTGATGAGCTTAACTTTTACACCCGGCGAACGACCAATTTGTGCAGGTTTGGTGGGCGATACATACTCCTGGGCATGAGCTTTTATACCCGATAAGCTAAGGCCCGATAACGCTATAAAAAATAGCAGCCCCATTGATTTTATTTTCATGATAGATTTAATGATGTAATTAATAATAACGCCTATTTGTTCGATAAAACAGATGGTTTATCTATGACAAATTTACGCACTATTAAAAAAGGCTTTTGCTATTTCTTTAGTTAGTTTACCCTGGCATAAGGTACTAGTGTTTCACTTTTGTTTCAGGGGTGTTCGCTCCTGAAACGAACGAACACCTATTCAATACGTCATCGCCTTTTGTATGAACCAGAATTTACTGAATTTTAGAATTTTCAGAATGCACTGGTTTAATTCTGTTCATTCTTTGATCCTGTAAACGCTGATGCTGACACCCTTCGATCAGTTGTGCAGCGCAACTGTTTCACTTTTGTTTCAAACTGTTTCACTCCTGAAACGAACGCAACAGCAGCACACACTACTCTTTTGGCTATTCCTTTATTTCCTTGCTATAATCAAATATTATTACTTACTTTAAAGTAGCCTTAATTTTATCAAAACCTTATACCATGGGATTACTTGCGCCTTCACACATTATTATATTAATTATCATCATTAGTCTTTTTGCTTTATGGGGTTATAACGCCCGGAAAAAAAAGAGTAATTGGTGCAGCCGGAGGTATGTTATTAGGCTTATTTCTCAACTTATTAGGTATTATAATTATATATTGTACCAATAAGGTTGATAATGAAGCATTTTTAAAGTATAAAGGCTTATCAGCCGCTGATGAAATAAAAAAATATAAAGATTTGCTGGATAGCGGCGCAATAACCCAAGCTGAATATAGCCGTCAAAAAGCAAGGATTTTAAATCAATGATTATTGA
>JABDEQ010000106.1:2226-7182 GCA_013286985.1 Bacteroidota bacterium
ATATATATATCAGTATTAAAAATTGTTGATAGAAAAGTCAACCAGCTTTGTTAACCTGACAAGCCTGTACTGTTGCGTTCGTTTCAGGAGCGAACACCTGTGAAACACTTTTGAAACAGCTGGGGAATTTAAAACGGATCTATACTGCGGTCAGCACCGAAGATGAAGTTGTTTTGGTTTTGCGATGGCAGGGTACGCAGCACATCAGCAATGTCGAGGCCGTTTACGCGGTCGTAGGCATCGGCTTTACGTTCCAGCAGGTTGGATACGCTGATCTGCATGCCCGGGTGCTGTCGTTTTATATCATCGGCCTTAATCTTCCACAGGTCATAAGCATTCACATCCGGAAAAAGCATCACTTTACGGTTTTTAAGCACGCGGCATTTTTCGGCATTCAGGTTGTTTAGTCCGCCGGTAGCCAGCCACAGGTAATCGGGAAAGTAGTGGAAAGCAATAATGGCCGTTTTTTCACTCTCGCACAGCGCTACAGGAGTATCAGGGAACAAGGGCAGCAGATGCTCGCCAAACAGGCATTGTTTAAGCACAAAGTTTGCAGGCGGCAGGGTTGATATTTCGGGCATATCAGCTGGCCTGTAAGTGGTACGCGCACCCTTTTTCTTTACTAATTCATCGCGCCTTTTTAGCAATAATGAGTGCATCCAGGTAACGTGATTAAAGGGTTGTTTAACACGTTTGCCGGTATCCACATCGTACAGCATCACTTTGCCGGTACGCAGCAGGTGCTTGCTATCAATATACCAAAAAATGGTAGCGCCTTCCCAATGGTTACTAACGCCTATATTGTAAACAGATTTTAGCCGTTCGCTTTCCTGGTACCCAAAGGTTTTGTACAGGTAGGCGGTAAAGTTATCTACTTCGGGGCCATTCATGGTTTTATCCATCAATACCACCTGCAAACACGATTGCTCGTTACTAACCGGCTTAGGTTTGGGCTTTTGCACATAGCGGTTGCAGGCCTTAACCTGGCTGCCGTTGCGCATTAAATAATCTTTAGGCTTGGCGTGATAGCCGCAGTTCACTTCGCGATCGCAGCGGCCAACATCGTCGTGCAATTGTTCGCCGGTTTCGGAATCTACATAACGGGTAAAGGTTTTGTTGCGGTGCTGGCATTGCGGACACCGGTAGCGACTGCCCGGCCCGCTGTAAGGTTGCAGGGTATAACGGTACATATTTATGTTTTTTGTTGTGAGGACCATAGTTGACAGACCATGGACCATGGTAGGAATGTTTTTTGTTGATTGAAGCAAGAATTGCTATGGACCATCGACTATGGACTAGAACCTATGAACTATAGACTATAGACCACCGACTATGGACCATCGACTATAGACTATGGACTATAGACCTGCCTTAACTAAGCGGCTTACTTTTGAATAGTGGATGCCCATCTTATCGGCTATCTGGCGCAAACTAAGGCCCTGTTTGTGTAGTTCAAGGGCATCTGCCTTGAGTTGCTGGCGGTCATCGTCATCTTGTGCGCGCAGGTGGTCGCTTTCGTTGCTGTAACCCCTGAAAGCGTAATGCAAAAAGTTGTGCGGCTTTTGCAAATCAAATAATACTACATTGTTTGCACCGTAAAGCTGCTCGGTATTACGTTGCTTTATCTGTTTAATGTACCGGGTATCGCCACCGGCATTGCTATCGCCAATGGCAAAAGAGCTGTCGCAAAAGTTCATCAGCATTTTGCTGCCTTGCAGGTCGTTGCTGGTAATGGGTTTGCTTTTGTCGCGCTTGGGGGTATGTGCCAGGGCAAGTATGCTCAGGTTATATTTGTTTTTAAGCGCCTTTAGCTGCTTCATTAGTGGCAGGGCATCTTTAGCCTGCTCCGTTTCGCTGCGCATGTAGGTAATATTGTCAATAATAAGCACACGGGTATTAAACTCATTAATGGCGCTTTCCAGTTCGTTGTAGAGGTAGCGTTCCAGGTCGCCCTCATCAAGCTCCATGTCTGGGTCGGGGTTAAGGTCGGCACGGTAAAAGTGTTCTTCAAAGCGGTAATGTTGCTTCCAGTCTTCGGCATAGCGGGCCTCCAGTTGCTTGTCGGTCAACTCAAAATCGCAATACAATACCGGCTGACTGCTGCCCTCATACTCAAAAGGCTCAATAGCGGTGCCCGTGCTAATACTATTGCCAATTTGTATGGCCAGTACCGATTTACCGAGGTTACTATCGGCAAACAGAATGCATAGCTCTCCCTCAAACCAAAGCTTACCGAACAGGGTTTGCGGCACGGGGCGTGTGCGGGCATCGTCAATACAACTGTTAAAGGTGCGGATGCGTAACATGCCGCTGCTGCCGGGAGGGCGCATATCGCCTAATAAGCGCTCACATTCGGCCTGTAATTCATCGGGTAGTATGGACAGATTTTTTCCATCATCCCGGGGGTTGTTGTTGGTGTTTTCCATTAATATTTAGTTTTTAAATTTTTTGCTGTTTCACCTGTGTTTCAAACTGTTTCACTCCCGAAACGAACGAACACCATGGCGCAGAAACGCATCCTGCATAAAATAGCGCCAATAAAGAAACCGGCACAAGCCTGAGAGGATCAGACGAAGCAAATATAAAGATTATAAATTAAAAATAAAGATTATTATTTATTTTTAGGGAGGATGGATTGGATTTTGGGGATGGTTGTAGAGGGGTTTATGGTCCGGTTATAAGTGTTATTGTTAATACACTGAACGTCATTATGATAAGAAACCAAGAAGCACTGAAATTGGGAGAGAAAAAAGAAGGAATGTCACCCTGAGGTACTCGAAGGATGCGCGTCGGGATTGTACGCCAATGCATTAACGTCAATGTAACCCGTAAAGGCATGGCGCACACTGTTTCAAAACTGTTTCGTCCCTGTTCGCTCCTAAAACAAACGCAACAGTGAAACAGCGTTATCGCTCGTTTAGTTAACTCACCCCGACAAAACTGCAAACTCCCCTATGCCTCCCCATCGCCCAAAACCGCCACTGGATGAAACTCGCCCTCACTCTTCGCTATCACAATAGTTGCTATCCCGTTGCCTATCATATTGGTAATGGCCCGGGCTTCTGACATAAACCTATCAACTCCCAATAAAATCGCAACACCTTCGGCCGGGATAATCTTTATGGCTGCCAGGGTTGAGGTGAGGATAATAAAACCGCTGCCTGTTACTCCTGCTGCGCCTTTTGAGGTGATCATTAATATACCGATGATGGTGATCTGCTGCATCAGCGTAAGCGGAATATGAAACACCTGCGCCAAAAATATAACCGACATAGACAGATAAATAGTCGTTCCATCTAAATTAAAAGAATATCCCGCCGGGATAACCAAACCCACTACTGACTTGGAGCAGCCAAATTTTTCCATCTTCTCCATCATCAGCGGTAAAACAGATTCGGACGATGACGTACCAAAAACGATTAATATCTCATTCCTGATGTATTTGAGGTATTGCCACAGGCTAAACTTATAGAGTCTGCAAATAATGTTCAGCACAATAAAAATAAAGCATATAGAAGTAAGGTATACCGAAGCCATCAGCATGGCCAGCGGCTGCAATGTTTTTATGCCATAGGTGCTAATAGTATAAGCCATGCCGCCAAATGCGCCTATAGGTGCCACCCGCATCACAATACGCATAATATTGAAGAATACTTTCGATAGTTTATCAAACAAGCTGATTACGCTTTGTCCGGCTTCGCCCATACGGCTCAGGCCAAAACCAAAAAGGATGGCAAAAAACAGTATCTGCAAAATATCATTTTTAACAAAAGCTTCAAAAACGTTATTGGGTACAATGTGCACTATAAAATCAATCCAGTGCATATCGGCGGCTGCTTTTTGATAAACGGCCAGCTTAGCATGATCGGCAGCTATTTCGGTCTCAAAACCATCGCCGGGTCTTAATATATTAGCTACAATTACACCTATTATTAAAGCGAAGGTTGATACTATTTCAAAATATAACAGCGCCTTGCCGCCTACCCTGCCTACTTTTTTTAAATCGCTCATGCCGGCAATACCCAGCACTATGGTTAAAAATATAATAAAGGGTATCAGCATGGTTATTAAGCTGATAAATGTTTGACTGATGAGCTTTGCCGTTGGCCCAAACGACTTAAAGAAAAAGCCAACCACCACACCCAATAAAATACCTACAATTACCTGAAAATTGAGGCTATAGAGTAAACGTTTAAACATAAACAAGTATACGTATTTATTTTTTTGAGGAGAATTAAGAGGTAAGAATCAAGAGCCAAGAATCAAGTTGGAAAATTCAAGAGGCATGAGACAAGATCAAAGAGGGCAAGATCCCTGGCTCTCAACGTTTTCCTGACTCTTGTTTATTGATTATCAGCGCTTTATTGAATCTTGACTCAAAAAAAGAGACCTTTTCTGCAATACAGAAAAGGTCTCTTTTTTATAGGTAGATGTTTTTTATACTATTTAGCTGGTTATACCAGTGTTAAGATCAACATTGTAAACTTTGCCGCTGATAGATATTGTTGCTTTGCTGCCACCTAAGAAGGTGATAGTTCCCTGTACATTCCAAACACCACGCGGGCCACTGCCTGACGAGGTAAAGGTTGCTGAACCACTCACAGTATTACCGTTTGCATCAATCAGCAAAGAAGTAATGTTGTAGGTAAACACCTCTGTACCGCTTCTTTTAGTACCTGTTTTAAACTGGTAGCTGCCATTTGAACCCAAAGTTCCTTTAAGGGCTGTTTCTGTATTTGGATCGGCTATGTTTACAGCTGCAACAGTAAGATTTTCGGCTACTTTGTAAGCAAAGGTAAGGTTAGGGCCAGTATAAGTAATGTTCAGATTATCATTAGTATTAAAACCTGAAAACTGGTTGTTGGTACAAATGAAAGAGAAATTAAGCGTTTCGGCCACAGTAAGTGTAGAATCAGTGCCTAAAGAAACTGTAGTACTAACGGTAGTATCTGCTGT
>JABDEQ010000107.1 GCA_013286985.1 Bacteroidota bacterium
ATCCCCGAAATGAAACGTATCCAGGGTGTAGGTTCTGCCAGTATATTTGGCGGTGTTAAGGATTATTCTATGCGTGTTTGGCTTAATCCGGGTCAAATGGCTGCACACAATGTTACGCCTGCCGAAGTGACTGCTGCTATACAGGACAAAAACCTGGAAGCCGCGCCCGGTAAATTTGGCGAGCGCAGTGATGAAGCTTTTGAATACGTAATTAAATATAAGGGTAAACTGACTCAACCAGAAGAATATCAGAATATTGCTATCCGTGCAAATGCTGATGGTTCTGTATTACGTTTAAAAGATGTAGCCCGTGTTGAACTGGGTGCATATTCTTATAATAGCGTAAGTAACCTTAACGGGCACGACGGTATCATCATCGGTATCATACAGTTATCAGGATCAAACGCGAATGAAATTCAGATCAGTATTGATAAACTGATGGTAAAATTGTCGAAGGATTTTCCTGCCGGCATCAAATACAACCAGTTTTATCGTACCAAAACCGACCTTGATGAATCAATCACCCAGGTTGAGCATACACTTGTAGAGGCCTTTGTGCTAGTATTTATCGTGGTATTCCTGTTCCTTCAGGATTTTAGGTCTACTTTGATCCCGGCTATAGCGGTTCCTGTGGCCATTATCGGTACTTTCTTCTTCATGAATCTGTTTGGCTTCTCTGTTAACCTTTTAACCTTGTTTGCATTGGTGCTGGCAATAGGTATTGTGGTGGATGATGCCATTGTGGTGGTGGAGGCTGTCCATGCCAAAATGGAGCACGACCCAAGTCTTACTCCGAGAGCAGCAACTACCGGAGCAATGCACGAAATTACGGGTGCCATTATATCTATTACATTGGTTATGGCAGCTGTGTTTTTACCGGTTAGTTTCATGACAGGTTCAACAGGTATATTTTACCGGCAGTTTGCGTTAACCATGGCCATAGCTATCCTTATATCGGCTGTTAATGCTTTAACTTTAAGTCCTGCCTTGGCCGCCTTATTCTTAAAGAACAAACATAGTGCGGATGGTCACAATGCACCTAAAAAAGGCTTTGTAGAGAAATTTTATGCTGGCTTTAATGGCAGTTTTAATTATGTAACCAACAGATATGTGGGTGGCTTAAAATTCCTGATCCGTAGAAAATGGCTTAGCGTAGGCGGATTGGTGTTAGTAATAGCAGTTACCGTTTACCTGGTAAACAGAACAAAAACGGGCTTTATTCCTACCGAGGATCAAGGCTTTGTGGCTGTAGCTGTTAGCACACCATCCGGAACTTCTTTAAGCGGTACTAACAAAGTTTTCAAACAAGCCGAAGATCAGCTTAAAACTTTACCATCAGCGAGGTTTGTTACTGCGTTATCCGGTTTTAACTTTTTAACACAGTCAAGCAGTCCATCTGCCGGTGTAATTTTCTTGTTGTTAAAGCCAAGCGATCAAAGGGGCGCGGTAAAGAATATTGATGATATACAAAATATAGTAAGAGGGAGATTGGGTGGCATACCAGGCGGTACATTCTTCGTGTTCAGTTTTCCAACTGTTCCGGGATTTAGTAACGTAGAAGCTATGGACGTGGTGCTACAGGATAAAACCAACGGCAGGCTGGATAAATTTAGCGGCGTAGCCAATAACTTTATAGGCAAACTGATGGCTAAACCAGCAATTGCTTATGCCTTCACTTCTTATAAAGCAGATTATCCTCAGTTACAGTTAGAGGTTGATGATGAAAAGGCTAATCAGCTGGGTGTAAGTGTTAGGGACATCCTTTCAACTATGCAGGCGTACTTTGGTACTGCCCAGGCATCAGATTTTAACCGTTTTGGTAAATATTACCGTGTAATTGTTCAGGCAGATATTGCCGACAGAACCGACCCGTCAACAATAGACCGGGTGTTTGTTAAGAATAATAAGGGCGAAAGCGTGCCAATTAATACCCTGGTTAAACTAACCCGCGTTTACGGCTCTGAAACAGCTTCGCGTTTCAACCTGTTTAATTCCATCGAAATTAACGCTATCCCTAAACCGGGTTATAGCTCAGGTGATGCTATTAAAGCGATTGAAGAAACAGCCAAGGAGCAATTACCATCAGGATATGCTTATGAGTTCTCTGGTCAAACCCGCGAAGAGATTTCGTCTGGTGGTCAGTCGGCTATTATATTTATGCTATGTCTGGTTTTTGTATATTTCTTATTATCAGCACAGTATGAAAGCTATGTATTGCCTTTAGCAGTAATCCTTTCAATCCCAACAGGTATTTTAGGTGTGTTTGTGGTATTAGGTTTAACCGGTATCGAAAATAACATTTATGTACAGGTGGCATTGATCATGCTCATCGGTTTGCTGGCCAAAAAACGCCATCCTGATTGTTGAGTTTGCGGTACAACGCCGTAAGGCAGGGCATAGTTTGGTTGAATCGGCCATTGAAGCTGCAAGGTTAAGGATGCGTCCGATCATCATGACATCACTAGCCTTCGTTTTTGGATTGTTTCCAATGAGTATTGCAACCGGTCCTTCTGCACAGGGTAACCACTCTATCAGTATTGGTGCCGCAGGCGGGATGGTTTCGGGTGTATTGCTGGGCTTATTTATTATCCCTGTATTGTTTGTGATCTTCCAGGCATTGCAGGAAAAGATAACAGGAGTGCCATTAGCAGTCTTGAACAATAGCCTTGGTCATGATAACCTTAACGGACATTCGGTTGCAGAATTGAAAGATGAAGTAACAGCTTAAATAACGCATCCGTCGCTAAAAAATTTAATTAAAACACAATGAAAAAATATATAAGTGGGTTAGCTTTATTACTGGTAGTAATAAGCGCCTGCAAGGTTTCAAAAGATGTAAAGACGCCCAAGCCCGACTTGCCGGATACTTTCCGGAATGCGGCTGCGGCAAAAGATACCAGTAGCATAGCTGATATACAATGGAAAAGCTTTTTTACCGATGCTACCCTGCAAAAACTGATTGACAGCGCTATTGCGCGCAATTATGATATGCAAATAGCCGTTAAAAATATTGAAGCTTCGCAATTGCTGTTTAAGCAAACAAAATGGAATAATGTACCTACTGCTGATCTTAGCGTTACGGCAAATACCACCCGTTCTTCATTAAATACATTGAATGGGTTGAGCTTGGCACAATATGGGCTTCCAAACCATGTTGAAGATTATTTGGTTGGCCTTGATATCTCATGGGAAGCTGATATATGGGGTAAGATCCGCGATCAAAAAAAAGCTGCATTTGCTACTTATCTGCAAACCGAAGAGGCTAAAAATGCTATACAAACTACCTTGGTTGCCAGCGTGTCGCAGGGATATTATAACCTGCTGATGCTGGATGCTCAGAAAGATATTGCCGAAAGCAATGTAAGGCTTAACGACAGTACTTTACGCATTATCCGTTTACAATATGATGCCGGGCAGGTTACTTTACTTGCCGTACAACAGCAGGAAGCTCAATTACAATCGGCAGCCGAATTAGTGCCGCAGTTTGAGCAAAACATTGCCATTCAGGAAAATGCTTTGAAAATTCTGACCGGCAGTTTGCCAGATAGAATTGCCCGTACTGCTAAGCTGAACGATATGACCACTCCTGCAACAATATCAACAGGATTACCGATAGCTTTGGTAAGCCGCAGGCCCGATGTAAAAAGCGCCGAATTGCAGTTGGTTATAGCCAATAACAATGTAGGTATTAATAAAGCCGCCATGTATCCCGATCTGCGGATCACCGCCAGCGGTGGTTTAGAATCATTTAAAGCCAGCAGCTGGTTTAATATTCCGGCATCCATATTCGGAATTGTTGCAGGCAGCGTTGCACAGCCATTGCTGGAGCATAAACAATTAAAAACCCAGTACGAGGTAGCAGAGGTGCAAAGAGATAAAGCGGTATTGCAGTTCAGGCAATCAGTTTTAAATGCAGTTGGTGAGGTATCAGATGCATTGGTGAAAATTGAAAAACTGAAAACACAACAGGATATTGCCGCTAACAGGGTAGCTACCCTGCAGCATGCAACAACAAATGCTAACCTTTTATTTAAGAACGGCATGGCTACTTACCTGGAAGTAATAACGGCACAGGGAAATGTATTACAAAGCGAGCTGGATCTGGCTTCTATTAAAAGAGACCAGCTAACAGCAGTTTCAGATCTTTACCGCTCATTGGGCGGTGGATGGAGATAAAATGTGTGGGTGATTTTTTGACAGGCCTCCGGATATTTTCCGGGGGCTTGTTTAATTTAGCCTGGATTGGTAACAAAGTTTTGTCAAATAATTAACATATTAGCAATAAAAGCTGCAAAAACTATTTGGTTTGTCTGTACTTTTTTGGCTGAAAAACAGATAGTTGTATGATATATATCCGATCGGTTAACATTAACTTAACATTAAAAACACTGTAAGTTAATCTTTGGATTTTACCTTTGTCGGGCAACCATTAAGGAATACATTAGTGGCAGCAAAGTAGATAAATTATTGAGGAAACTCAATCTTTTCAAATAAAAAAACTTCCGGATACATAAACGTTTAACACTTAAATGCATCAACTCATGGAAAATACAATCAAAACAGACAATCAAAAAAAAGAATATAACCAGATACTTGACAATTATAATGATGAGTATTGGGCAAAGAAATATGGTGTTTCGGCTGAAGAATTGAAACAAGATTTAAACGATGTTTCCATCACAGCTAAAATAATTGCTGCAACTACCAGGAAAAACGCTTTTGCTTTATAAAAGCGTATTGTATTTTTTCAAAAAAAAGTAAATCCGGGATGTATATTCCGGATTTTTTTTGCTTTATACTTTCCCATTAAATTGTCTATTCTACCCGATAAAAAATAATAAATGTTGCAACACATGTTTGCATAATGTAAACTTATTTCAAAAGTAAAGCTTGTGACCTGTATTCTGATATTTTTGTGCTTTCTGAATATTTTGGAAAAAAGCTCAAAGAAATTAAAATACAACAATGTTTAAATTAAAAGTGATATCATCAACCGTTCGCCCGGGTAGAAAAGGGCCGGTTATAGCCAAATGGATAAGCAAAGAAGCTGCAGAACACGGAAGTTTTGAAGTTGAGTTTCTGGATTTGGGCGAGATAAACCTGCCGGTGATGAATGAAGCCGTTCATCCTATTATGAAACAATACGAACACGAACATACCAAACAATGGAGCGCCAAAATTGATGAAGCAGACGCCTTTATTTTTGTTACTGCCGAATATGACTACAGCTACCCTGCATCATTAAAAAATGCCATAGAATACCTGGTACATGAGTGGGCTTATAAACCCGCCGGGATGGTGAGCTATTCTGCCGGGCCGTTTGCAGGTGTAAGAGCGGTAATGAGCCTTAAATCTGATCTGTTGTCATTAAGGACCGTATCGCTTGCCGAAATGGTGAATGTTGCTTCGTATAACCAGTATCTTAACGAAGACGGTGAGTTTGTAGCCGACGAAAAACTTACCGCAGCTTCAAAGATTATGCTTAATCAACTGGTGCGCTATGCAAAAGGCTTAAAAGCAATTAAAGAAGACAAATAATAAGTTCTTAACTCTTAACAATCATATAAAGGAAAGGATATGGTACCGACAGGTATTATATCCTTTTTTATTTCTGACCCTTACTATTCCGGAACGTCCATTTTCCTTCATCTGAGCCGCTTTTTCTCTTATTGGGGCTGCCGGGGAAATATTGACGTAACATTAATTGTGAAATAATATAACAATTTGGTAATCAGTATTTTTCTCCAAATAAAATTCTTATCTATTTCTTTGAGTGATAAATCTATTTTTAGTACAAACCGGACTTTTATCCCCCAAAAATCAAGCTAAAAAATTATGCACTTATTAAACGCAATACCGCTGGAAAGTACGTGCGTTGTACTCACCGGCAAACCTGCCCAGGTGCTCAATCCAATTGTTGATGCAGCTACAATTTCGGCAGTTGCACCCTGTGCATAATTTAAATGCTCATTTCCTATCTTTTCGCCAATGGTTACCACAATCCGTTTCCAGCCTATCATGGTTCCGATACCTAATGAAATGGATATAGTTGCAATAACCCATATCGGCGCAAAATCTGTTACTCCCGTAATGTCTTTATTAGCAGTAGTCAATATAGCTTTATCTTCGTTAGCCAACACAATTTTTTTGCTGCTCATTACTTCGGTAATGCCTTTAGCAACGCTTTTTATTTGCTTGCGGAATTGATAAGTCTTATTGGCCGCCTTTGCGTCAGTGCTGGTTAACATTGCTTTTGTTTTAACAATAGATGAATCCAATTTAAGCAATATTCCTTTAGCAACCGGGTCTGTAGCAGTGTTTTTGCTGATTACCTGCTCTGTTTTATTTAATGATAACAGTATTTTATCATTTGATATAGAATGATCAATCGCGAATTTTGCCGGCATAAAGGCAATCAGGATCAACATTAATAAACCCACACCTTTTTGTCCGTCATTACTTCCGTGGAAAAAGCTTACCAGCGTACAGGTAGTAATCAACAATAAGCGCACTAAAATTGGCGGCTTATCATTTTCTCCCTGCGGGATATGGAATAAAGCTTTTGCTTTCAGTACATTTTTAATAAACCACATTAATCCCGCAGCTGCACCAAAACCAATTAGTGGCGAAATGATAAGCGATGTGCCTATTTCGCCCGCTTTTGACCAGTTTACACCTACCCCACCATAATACAAAGTGAAGGCTAAACTTGCACCAATCATTGCCCCAATTAAGGTGTGTGAACTTGAACAAGGTATCCCTAAATACCAGGTACCCAAATTCCAAACTATTGATGCCAATAATACAGCAAGTACCATACAGGCACCTACGTTTACGGGTAGTTTCATCAAATCATCTAAGGGTAATAGCTTCAATATGCCCATGGCCACACCAACCCCACCCAGGAACACGCCCAGGAAGTTGAAAAAGCCCGACCACGGTATAGCTATAACCGGTTTCAAGGCCTTGGTGTA
>JABDEQ010000108.1 GCA_013286985.1 Bacteroidota bacterium
AAAGGAAGTTAATTGCATTAATCCCAATTTTATTATCGGTAGCATGTGCCCAAAATCAAAAAAAAGGTGCTGACACATCAGCCGACAGTACAGCAGTTACTGCACAAAAAGCGGATAGCACCGGCTACAAATTTGTTGGCGGCTACCCAACGGCCGAAACTATTCAGAAAGCTTATGATGAGGCCGACCTGAACCGTGCCATTCAAACCTACCGTTTCTTTTATCCGTCGGTATCTATTATGGCTACCTGGGAAGGAAACATAGCCAACGGCGTTGTGCCCAATAAGGTTTTTGCAATTTTGGATGGCACGCCTGATCAATTGGTGTTCACTCCCAACTCAGATACCAAATATGCAGGGTTAGCTGTCGACCTTAGCAATGGGCCAATGGTAGTGGATGTTCCGCCGGGCCCAATCATGTCGGCCGTAAATGATTTGAACCAATTGTACGTGATGGACATTGGTTTACCGGGCCCTGATAAAGGCAAAGGAGGTAAGCACATTATACTTCCACCCGGATATAAAGGGGTAATCCCTGCCGGATATTATTCAGCCACAGCTTCCACAAACGGCGTTTTAATATTACTCAGGGCCATTCCTATCCCCGGATCTAAAGAAACGGCCGAAGATTTAATGAAATCGGTTAAAGTATATCCACTCAATAAACCTGCCGGCTGGACGGACCCAACCTGGGTTAACCTGAATAAAAAGGGAGCTGATTTTACACCCGTGCGCTGGGAAGATAATATGCAATACTGGCAACAATTACATGACCTGATAGACAAAGAGCCGCCTTTTGCGCCATATCGTGCCATGTATGGCGAACTGGCCGAACTAGGCATTGAAAAAGGAAAGCCCTTTAACCCGGATGCGCGCATGAAAGGCATTTTAGAAAATGCAGCCAAAACAGGCAATGCCATTATGCGTGTACAATCCTTTGCCGACCGCAGGCCGGATCGCCTGGCCTGGAATGACCGTAAATGGGAATGGGCCGCCTTACAAAGCAAGAACGGCACATTTGACGCACCAAACTATACCGACCTGTATGCCCGCGAAAAATGGTTTTACCAGGCACAGATAGAATCGCCAGCCATGTTTAACCGCGCGGCGGGTGCTGGCTCATTGTACTGGCTTGGCGTTAAAGATAGTACGGGCGCTTATTTAGATGGCAGCAAAACCTACAAACTAACCGTTCCGCTGCCGGTGCCCGATAAATTGTTTTGGTCGGTAACCATATACGATGTGCGAACACGAAGCGAAATAAAAACAGATCAGGATAAAGCCGCCTTGCGGTCGACCGTAGAACTGAAGGGAAAAACAGGTTCAACTGTCGACCTGTATTTTGGCCCATCAGCTCCCGCAGGTAAAGAAGATGCGTGGATAAAGACCATTCCCAACGTAGGCTGGTTCACCTACTTCCGCATTTACGGGCCGGAACCGCCTGCCTTTAACGGAAGCTGGAAACCGGGAGATTTTGTAGAGGTGAAGTAAAATGAGGCATAATAAGCTAAGATCATGAAAAAAACAGCATTGTTTATTCCGTTGATTTTACTGCTATCCTGTGGGCAAAAGAAAAGCAACCGGGCTTCGGCAACAAGTAATTAACACCGTAAAACATCTGCACCGCAATTCGATTCGCTGAAGCGAACTGCTATGCTTGTAATCTGTGTCTACAGGCTAAATGCTTTTCCGGCGCTAGTGCTACGGAGTATCGCCCCAAACCTTATTTTCTACCTTAATCCTCACGGTAAGCATGGCAGCATTAAGCACCGTAAAAAGGATAGCCGTATAGTACAAATGAAAAACCAGCGGGATAATGGCAATCTCGCAAACTACCTCCATATAGTTGGGGTGTTTTAAAAACTTATACGGTCCTTTTTTAACCGGGTAAACGCCCGGGATGCGGTATATCTTAGTATTCCAATACTTACCTAATGAGGATAAGGCCCAGAATTTAAATGACAATACTAACAAGAATAAAATCAGGAAAACCCAGCTGATAGGCGGCTGCTGGCGCAAAATATATTCTGTTATAATAGAGATAATGAACAAGGTATGCAGCGCAATCATAAAGGGATAATGCTCCTGTCCGTATTGAACAGCGCCTTGTGAAAGCAGCCATTTTTCATTTCTGCGGGCAATAAATAATTCTGAAATGCGCTGCGCGATAAAAAATATAATGAAGATGATGAAGTACATGCTGTGCGTTAGTTTTTCACTTCCAATAAAACCATCTCGCTCGAAAACCCCGGGCCCATGGCCAGCATCAGCCCATAACCCGGCTCAAAGCCTTCGGTCATGAATTTTTCCAGCACGTACAATACCGTCGCGCTCGACATATTGCCATAACCATTCATTATCTGGCGCGTGTTTTTCATAAAATCGCCTTCAACAGCTAATGCATTGTTGTAGGCATCCAGCACTTTTTTTCCCCCGGGATGGAAGATGAAATTTTTAATATCGCTCAACTGAAGATTGTTTTTTCTTTAAAAACACATCAATATCATGCCCTATATGTTCATCAATAAATTTAGGAATATCTTTTGAAAACAGCACTTTGAAGCCTGTATCCTGAAAATCCCATCCCATGACGTCTAACGAATCGTAATAAAGCTTACTGCTTGCAGCAACATAGTTAACACCGGTACTATTTTTATGGTTATCGCCCTTAATAATAACGGCCGCTATCCCATCAGAAAACAAACTCGATCCAATAAAATTACTCTTACTGTAATCGCTTTTTATTAGCGTTAAAGAACAAAGTTCAACAGCTACCAGCAACACTACTGCATCAGGGTTAGCTTTGGCCACGGTGTTTGCTTTTGCTGTGCCTGATACTCCCCCACCGCAGCCCAATCCCCACACAGGTATCCGGTTAATATGCGGGTTCAATCGCATTTTGTTAATGATTAGCGCATCCATACTTGGCGTGGCCAATCCGGTGGTTGATACAAATAAAATGTCGGTTATGTCTTCTTTGTTTATACCGGCTTTTTTTACACAATCCTCAATGGCCTCAACTGAATATTGCAGACTATTGGCTATGTATTCGTTATTGCGTTCCTCAAAAGTATTTGGTTTGGTATAATAACTAAGTGGCTTACAAAAATTGCGGGTAATAATTTCGGTGTTATCAAAAGCAAAAATTAAACGGCTTGCTTCCGGAAAATTAACCGAAAACATATCCTGTGCTTGTTTCTTGGCTTCTTGTTGACTGGTTTTATGGGGTAGGTCAATTTTAGATACTGCTGCTATAAATGGCATATATGTTTATTTGTAGTATTTACGTAGCCATTTAGATGCCAGTTGCCTTATCATCAAAAAAATAAGGCAAGCAGTAACAAAGTGGATCTTTTAAATATAACAAAAGGAATTTAAACTTGTTTTTAAACTCCCCCGCGGCTTTTTTCATAGCGGTAGGTTTAAGGCAAAGAGCGTTCGAAAAGATAAAAAGCTGTCGCACCAAGCAATGTCATTTTTTAAGGAAATGAATTTTTCAATTGCTTTCTTTACCTTCTTTGCGCGAAGCGGAGAGAAGGTCGACCAGCGTAGCGTCGTCGGGATGAGTCTACACCGCCAATGCATTTACGTTAACGCCGCCCGCAGAATCAACTCACCCGATCTACGCTGCGCTGGATCACCCTCTCTTTTGCAAGCAAAAAAGAGGGTTGGGGGAATTTCCAATCTTCCGAACACCCTTAGTTTTAAACCCATCGCTATATTAGTACAAAAACGGGGAATGTTTTACCATCCCCCGCCAGAAACCATAACAAAAAGATTTTTCTACCGCTGCAATACAGCAAACTTATTTTCATAATCGCCTAGCTGAGCCTGCAATTGTTTGCCGAGTTCAGCTTGCTGATTATTTTTAGCGCTATCGGCCATACTGCCCAATAATTGCATACCTATTTGCACGGTACGAACATCAACCAATGCTTTGTCATTTTGCAGCTGACTGTAATTGTAATCCAGTTGATCGGTTATAAAATTATCAACGCTTTTAAAGTACCTTGTCCCTAACTCCTTATCATTTAATTTATAGGCCGATTGTGCCAGGAAGAATTTCTGCGCAGCTGTATCAATATCCGGGTTAATATCAGGCATTTGTTCATCAAACTTGTGGATAGCTTTCAGCGCCAAATCGCGGTGGCCATCCTGTATTAAGCCTTCGGCCAGATCGTTAAAAGTAACCTCCATATTCAGGTAAAACTGGGTGGTTGATACATTATCCAAAAACTTAGCATTTTTATAATTGCCAAATTTGAATTTGTTTACTACGTTATTGTACATTACCAGCGGGTTGGTTTTGGTTAGATGATTATTATCTGCCGCGGTATCCTGTTTAAACGGTATCAGGTGATAAACAAACCCTTCCTTATACAAATAAGGCTGCAATCCCATCATGCTCGACGGACTCATGGTTGAAGTAAAGCATATCGGCCTTTTCCAATCGTTATGAGCCACAATATCCAGCATCGCCAGGTTATCCTTGGTTACGTAGTTTGACGGGTACTTCCATTGCATAGTATCAGCAAGCTTGTTTTTTTGGTCAGGAGTAACTACGCCATTTTTCACTACCTCATTGGCGTTGATTGTTAATTTTAAGTTTTTAGTTGGCAAAAAGTTCAATCGTTCTCCATTCTGATATTCCACTTTCGTACGGGCATCATCTGAGGTCAGAAAATCAAACACATCCTTCACTTCGACAGCACCGGGAATCTTCTCATCATTAAAATACAAAACATCGCGCACGCCTTCTTTATACTTATCATAAGGCATAGTAATAGGTAATGGCGCCGAGGCATTCATTTTTCCTTGCATCTGGCGAATGTACCAATCGCCGCTAAACAAGCTCAGGCAAACGATGCGTACATCGGGTCTGATGCCTTCTACCTCCTGATCATACCACAACGAATAAGTATCATTATCGCCATAGGTAAATAAAATGGCATTTTTAGGGCATGATATCAGGTAATTATAAGCCATATCATGCGGCGTAAGCTTTGTCGACCGGTCATGCCCCCTCCATTCTTTGCAGGCCAGCAGTACCGGCACGGCTATCATACATAAAGCAAATGATCCTATAGCAGCAACCCGCGCATTTAGTTTTATGCGGACAAGCTCGGCCAGTGCCAATACCCCTAATCCTATCCAAATGGCAAAGGCATAAAACGAACCCACGTACGAGTAATCGCGTTCGCGGGGCTGCACGGCGTTTTGGTTAACATATAAAACAATGGCTATCCCGGTAAAAAAGAAAAGCAGGGCAATGATCAGCGCATCTCTTTTTCTTCGTTTAAAATGATAAAAGGCGCCTAATAATCCCAGCACTAATGGTAAAGCATATAAGGGCGCGTAGTTAGTGCCGTTGGTGATTGATTTAGGCAGATGTTTACCCCCATCAAAAATGCCGCTCGTCCAATTACCATTAACATCGGTTGTGCTTTGCTGCCCGTCCATTTCATTATAGCGGCCAACAAAGTTCCATAAAAAGTAACGTGCATACATTTGGTATATCTGCCAGCTAAACAACCATCTTATGTTATCCGAAAAAGTTGGAGCCTGTCCGTCGGCCATTTGCAGCCATCCTTTATAAAACTGAACGTTTTGGGCATAATAAGGGTCTGATTCGGTGCTCCACATCCGCGGCAAAAAAGTATTATGATCGTAAACATAGTCTATCTTTTTGCCTGCATTTTCATAACGGGATTCACCTTTACGGTAAATAATGCCACTTTCCTTTTCGTCAACTATTTTAGCATCATAATATGGGCCCGATAGCAAAGGTGTTTCGCCGTATTGTATCCGGTTCAGGTAACCATACAGGGTAAAGGCATTGTCGGGGTGTGAATTGTTCAGATCAGTATTCGCAGCTGCCCGGATAGGAATATAAATAAAGGAGCCATAGCCTAAATAAATGAAGGTAACGCATACCAGTGCCAGGTTTAAAACAGGTTTTTTATTGCGGATACTATACCATATTCCGCCTGCAAGCATACACGCAAGCAGGAGCAAAAATGCCATTGCGCCGCTGCCGAAGCCGAGACCAAGTGAATTCACAAAGAAAAAATCAAACCAGGCCGCAAAGTAAATGGTATAGCCTCTTATACCAAACTGTACCAGCCCTAGTATTACAATGCTAATTAAAAAGGCGATGATGCCACCTTTTAGGCCGATGTTTTTATTTCTGCGGAAGTAATAAACCATTGCAATGGCGGGGATAGTGAGCAAATTGAGCAGATGTATACCTATTGAAAGGCCAATCATATAGGCTATTAAAACAATCCACTTATCAGCGCCCGGCTCATCGGCGTGGGCCTCCCATTTTAGTATGGCCCAAAAAACGATGGCGGTACATAGCGATGATAAAGCAAATACTATTGTTTCGACTGCCGAAAACCAAAAGGTATCGGTAAAGGTGAAGGCCAGCGCACCCACCAGCCCTGCACCAATAACCATTGTGAGCTGATTGTTGTCAGCAAAATCATTCTTATCTTTTAGTACCAGCTTTTTTGCCAGCGCGGTAATTGTCCAAAACAGAAACATGATGGTTGCACCACTGGCTACGGCCGACATCATATTGGTAAAATAAGCCACTTTAGTATGATCGCCCATAGATAAAAGCGAAAATGCCTTGCC
>JABDEQ010000109.1 GCA_013286985.1 Bacteroidota bacterium
CCTTTTACAACGCTTTTACGGCTCATAAAGTCGCCATCAACATAATACAGCAGTTCGTCGCTGTCCACATTGCTATGGTTGTATGGGGCGGGGATTGATAGCGGATGATAATCAAACTTACGCGGCACAAACGAGCAGATCACAAAGTTATGACCCTCAAATGTTTGGTGCACGGGCGGCGGCTGATGCAGGCGCCCGGTTATTGGTTCAAAATCATGGATAGAGAATGCCCAGGGATAATGAAAACCATCCCAGCCTATAAAATCAAAAGGATGCGTACCGTAGATGTATGGGTAGATTAGACCTTGTTTTTTGATAAGAATCTTAAAATCGCCTTTTTCATCGTGGGTTTCCAAATCGGTTGGTCTTTTAATATCCCGTTCGCAATACGGAGATTGCTCCGTTAGTTGTCCGTAAGCATTGGTATAACGTTTTGGGATACGGATAGGGCTGAAACTTTCTACAATAAACAAACGATTATCGGGCGTATCAAACTCCATCTGGTAAATAGTACCACGCGGGATGACCAGGTAATCGCCATAAACAAATTTGATATTACCATAACCTGTTTTAAGTGTCCCGGTTCCCTCGTGGATAAATACCACCTCATCAGCCTGACTGTTTTTGTAGAAATAATCAGTCATGGATTTGCGCGGGGCCGCCAATGAAATATGCAGATCACTGTTAACCAAAACTGGCTTACGGCTTTCCAGGTAATCGTCTTCAGGCTCGATTTTAAAACCTATGAGGCTGGTATGTTTCAGGTGTTTTTCGCGGGCAATTTTAGGCTCGACAGAATACGGTACACCCAACTCTTTTACAAGGGTGGGAGGGTAAGCATGGTATACCAGCGAATACAGGCTCGAAAAACCTTCGGTTGATACCAACTCTTCGGCATATAAACTACCATCGGGCTTACGGAACTGCGTATGCCGCTTAGGCGGAATAGCTCCTAATGAATGATAAACAGGCATAGTTTGTTAATTGGTTAATTAAGAAACGTTTAAAGCGTTGTAATAGTTTGAAAAGAAATCCGGGTTGCAAGGCTTACGCACAACAACCGCAATGCGGGAACTAAATTAGTATTGCGCCAGCACAATTTTAGCGAGCACAGCATCCCTGAAAGATGAAGCATCACTCATTGAAGTGAGACCCAGGGAAAAAAGAAAATGCATTTGTATGCTCATAATTTGGTTATACAAAGCTATAGCATTAATAGTTAATATGCAACTTTTGGTGAGTGGTTGATTGAGTTGATTAAGTGAGTGGTTGAGCCGGATTGCAGGAATTTGTTTTTTCCATAGCGATGGGTTTTAAACCCATCGCTATATTAGTATTGACGCTCGCGTAACTGCTTAATTAAATTAAACTAATCAACCACTCACCCACTCAACTTAATCAACTAATTACTTAGCTTTGGGTAAACCAACCAATAAGCCAATGAAATTAGTATCCTACAAGACCGAAGATCGTGAACATTTGGGTGTTTTTATAAATGGCCACATTTATAACCTCAATTCGTGCGATAAGCTGATCCCCGATAATATGAACGAGTTTTTATGGGGAGGAGATGAGTTGATGGAACGCGCCCAGCGTATTAATAAAGATATTTCTTCGGGTAAAATGGAAGCTAAGGAAGAGTTGTTTTTTGAGATGATGGCGCCTGTACCGCATCCAACTTCGTGCAGGGACGCTTATGCCTTTAGGCAACATGTAGAAACAGCGAGGCGCAACCGTGGCGCAGCAATGATACCCGAGTTTGATCAGTATCCTGTATTTTATTTTACCAATCATAACGCCATACAGGGAATTGGTGATATTGAATGTATGCCCGATCATTTTGAAAAACTTGATTTTGAACTGGAGGTTGCTGTTGTGCTCAATAAAAAAGCCAGGAACGTAAAAGCAGCCGATGCTGATAGCCTGATTGCAGGTTTTATGATTATGAACGATATGAGTGCGCGCACTTTACAAATGGAAGAAATGCTGCTTAACCTGGGTCCGGCAAAAGGCAAAGATTTTTGTACGGTGATCGGTCCCTGGCTGGTAACACCTGATGAACTGGCGCCATATAAAGTTGCGCCTAAAGCAGACCATACGGGTAATGCCTACAATCTGGAAATGACCTGCGCCGTAAATGGCAAACAAGTATCAAAAGGAAACCTGGCCGATATGGAGTGGACCTTTGCCGAAATTATTGAACGCTGTGCCTACGGTTGCGATGTATTACCCGGCGATGTTATAGGATCAGGCACGATAGGCACCGGATGCTTTTTGGAGCTGAATGGAACCGGCTTACTGCATGATCCCGCTTACCAAAGCCAATGGCTGCAGCCCGGCGATTTGGTTGAAATGGAAGTAACCGGATTAGGTGTATTAGGAAATATTATTGAGCAAGCCGACAGTGATTTTTCCATTCTTGATTTAAAAAAATAGGATTTTTTTGTTTGAACTAAGATGAATGCGTATTAATCTTAGTTCAAACAATATATTTCTTTAAAGCAATTTAAGCCCTTTTAATTCTTCGCGCAAAGCAGCTGCGTTTGTAAAATGTATGGATTGAATCCCCAGTTTTTCAGCTGCGAGGATATTCCTGTAATTATCATCAATAAATAGCGAATCTTCCGGTTTTACGGTATGGCGATCAAGTAAGATCTGATAAAACGCGGGCGTTGGTTTACGCATTTTTTCGGCACCGGACACCACAATACCTTCAAACCAACTCAAAAACTCAAACTTGGCCAATGCCTTCGGAAAAGTCTCGGCCGACCAATTGGTAAGTGCATAGATCCTGTATTTGCCGCTATCCTTTAGCTCTTTCAGGATATCAACGGTATCCCAAAAAGCATCACCCAGCATTTCATCCCAACGGGCATAAAAAGCACGGATATTGGCTTCGTGCTCGGGAAACTGCTGCACCAGTATTTCTGTACCATCTTGTAATGAACGCCCCGCATCCTGCTCCTCGTTCCAGTCAGAAGTGGTAACTGTGGCCAGGAAGTTTTTCATTTCTTCCTCATCACTAAATATAGTGCGGTACATATAATGCGGGTTCCAGTCAATTAAAACTGCCCCAAGGTCGAAGATGATGGTGTTGATCATATATTAGTAAAGATAAAAAAGATGTCATGCTGAACTTGTTTCAGCACCCCACCAGAAGAGCGACTTGCTTGGTATTCATCATACAATAAACAAATTCAAGTTTAGTAAAAAAGGATGTCATGCTGAACTTGTTTCAGCACCCCACCAGAAGAGCGGCTTGCTAAGTATTCAGCAGGCAAATTAACAATTATGTTATAATTCCAGCTGGTCTTTTAAATCCTTCATCTCAGGGTTTTCTGATTTAATTAAATTGATTTTCCAATCCCTATGCCAATTTTTAAGCTGTTTTTCTCTATCAATAGCATCAGTTATCTTTTCAAAGTATTCGTAATAAACTAAATCATACAATTTGTATTTCTTTACAAATGCTGAACCTTCATTATTGATATGCTGCCAAACTCTTGTTGCTAAATTACTGGTTACGCCAATGTAAAATGTCGTTCTGTATTGATTTGACATGATGTAGGTGTAGCCGGGTTTATAAAGCATTTTAATTCTATTATATCAAACGTGCGTATACTTAGCACGCGCATACTTAGCATGTGGGGTGCCGAAACAAGTTCGGCATGACGTTAGGGTTTATTCATTCTCCATCAAATATTGCTTAAACCCTTCAAAATCCTTACCCAAAGCGGTGGATTTTTTTTCTTTTTTAAATAGATCTCCTACCTGTTCCGGTACATCAACTTTCGCAGCGATGCTTTCCGGGAAAGCATCAGGGAACTTGCAGGGATGGGCAGTTGATAAAAATACGCCAGCAGTATCGGCTTTATAATTGTCCTGTTGCCAGTCGCGCAATGCCTGCCAGGCTATAGCAGTATGCGGACAAGCAACATAATTGTAATTATCGTTAATAAATTTAATAGCTTCCAATGTTTGTTCATCGTTGTAGCTGTAACCGGTAACCAGGTTTTTTAGCGCTTCGGTATCATCCTTAAATAAATCGGCAATACGTACCCAGTTACTTGGGTCGCCCACATCCATGGCGTTGCTTAGGGTAGCTACGGATGGCTTAGGCTGATAAACGCCGGTTTTTAAAAACTCAGGCACAGTATCATTTAAATTAGTGGCTGCAATAAAGTGTTCTACGGGCAAGCCCATTTTCCAGGCCAGTAACCCTGCACCTATATTACCAAAATTCCCACTGGGTACGCAAAAAACCACTTTGCTTATTCCTTGTTTTAACAGTTGAGCATAAGCATTAAAGTAATAAAATGTTTGCGGTATTAAACGGGCAATATTGATGGAGTTGGCTGATGTTAGCCTGAATTTTTTATTCAATTCAGCATCGGTAAAGGCTTGTTTAACCAGCGCCTGGCAATCATCGAATGTGCCGTCAATTTCAACCGCACGGATGTTTTGTCCGTTGGTGGTTAGCTGCAACTCTTGTACCTCGCTAACTTTTCCTTTTGGATATAAAATCGTTACGCGGGTATTTGGCACACCTAAAAAGCCAAGCGCAACTGCACCGCCGGTATCACCGCTGGTGGCTACTAAAATATCCAGCTGTTTTTCGCCTTTTTCTAAAAAGTAGCTCATTACCCGGCTCATAAAGCGGGCGCCGAAATCTTTAAACGCCAACGATGGGCCATGCCAAAGCTCCAGCACAAAAACGTCTTCTTCCAGTTTTACAACGGGAGCTAAAAAGCTGATGGCATCGCTAATAATAGCCTTTAGATCATTTTCAGGGATATCATCACCAATGAGCGCCTGGGCAATATGGAAAGCGATCTCGGGCAAAGTATATTCATCCAAATGGGTTAAAAACTTATCGTCAAGCTTTGGAATAGCAACAGGCATGTATAAACCTTTATCCTGTGGCATGCTGTTAAAAACAGCCTCTTTGAATGATACCCTTGTTGATGGGTTTTTAGTACTATATAATTTCATTTTGGAATTGCAATTTCTTTAATTTTTATTCTCCTAATCTCCGCACGTCATTGCGAGGTACGAAGCAATCTCTACAAAGGCAGGGCAAATATGCAAGGTTCGGCACTTTTCTATCCGCTCTGTAAAGCATAGAGATTGCTTCGTACCTCGCAATGACGCTTTGGTTGGGGACATTTATCCCAGCACCCTTGGCCCTTTGTCATTTATAGTTGATACATAAGCATTGGAGCCTATGCTAATACCCGTTAAATGCTGTTGAAGCTTTTGGGTGATGCGTTTGGCAGTTTCTTCATCCCTGGTGAAGGCAAAAACTGATGGCCCTGAGCCGGAGATGCCAAAACTTACCGCACCCAGTTCCATGGCCATTTCACGCATCTGATAAAAATCGGGAATCAGCATGGAGCGCACCGGTTCAACCAAAATATCTTTCATACTGCGGCCAATCAGGTCAATATCGTTCATAAATAAACCGCTTACCAGTCCGGCTATATTGCCCCATTGGGTAACGGCATCCTTCATCTGTATATTTTTGCGGATAATCTGCCTGGCCTCACGGGTAGGTACATCTACATCAGGAAAAACAATGGCACAGTACAAATCCTTAGGATGTGGCAGGCGGATTACGTCAAGCGGCTCATAGCTGCGGATCAATACAAAGCCACCCATCAATGCCGGTGCCACGTTATCGGCATGGCCATGACCGCAGGCAATTTCTTCGCCTTTCATAGCGAAAGACAATAAGGTAGCCGGGTCGGTTTCATCGCCCAACAACGTTTTTATAGCGAATAGACCGGCTACTGTACTCGCAGAGCTTGAACCCAAGCCACTACCGATTGGCATTTTTTTATGCAGTTCGATATCTAAACCAATATCGGTCCGGTTAATGCTTTTTAAATAATGCTGCACACTTACGCTAACGGTATTTTTAGCTGCATCAAGCGGCAGCCTACCATTATCACCCGTAATTTTGCTAATGATGATGCCCGGTTTACCGGTAATGCGCATAATCACTTCATCGCCCGGTTCGTCGACGGCAAAACCGAGGACATCGAAGCCACAAACTACATTGGCCACGGTTGCAGGGGCAAAAACCTGGATGCTAGCCCCCCCCCGCCCCCTAAAGGGGATGCCTTTTCAATTGCAGGGGTTATTAAATTTTCTATTTTATCTTCCATATTTTATCAAACTATCAGTTCCCCCCTTCAGGGGGCCAGGGGGTTACGCGCCCACATTTATTAAATCAGCAAATACACCTGCGGCGGTAACCTCGGCGCCTGCTCCCGGGCCCTTTACCACCAACGGACGTTCACGATACCTGTCGGTAGTGAACGATATAATATTATCACTGCCCGATAAGGTGAAAAACGGATGGCTTTC
>JABDEQ010000110.1 GCA_013286985.1 Bacteroidota bacterium
TTTATCATAACACACCATGCGGCCATCTTTGCTGAAGTAAAGGATAAAAGAACAGATACCCTTACGGCAAATAATACCGAAAAAACTTTAGTACTTAAGGGATATTCTGCCTTTGGTGCGGTTACAGTTATTAATTGCGCCTAATAAACTGCTGTTTATTGCTGCTTTTCCAAATTTTATTTTGCTCATATTTAGCTATAAGCCGTTTAAAATCCTATTTTTAGCCCCTCAAAAAAATAGCTGTAAATGCAGCTGTTTTTGATTTAATAAAATAAGGGAATGAAAGTTTTAAAATTTGGCGGTACATCGGTGGGCAGCCCTGAGCGGATGAAGAAACTGCTGGAGATTATTGATCCTGCGGAAAGGCAAATCGTCGTGCTATCGGCAGTATCGGGTACCACCAACAGCCTGGTTGAAATAGCTCAGGCTTATCTATCCGGCGATAAAAAGAAGGCTGTAACGCTGATTGCTGCTTTAAAAGATAAATACCAGGTTTTTATAAAAGAACTTTTCACCAACCCCGAATATTTGGAGCAGGGTAAAGAAGTTATCGACTATCATTTTAACCTGCTAGCTGGTTTAGCCAATGATCTTTTCACTTCTATTGAAGAAAAGGTGATTTTAGCGCAGGGCGAACTGCTATCAACTACTTTATATTACGTTTATCTTAAAGAAACAGGTGTACCATCGGTTTTATTGGCGGCGCTCGATTTTATGAAGATTGATGAGGATAATGAGCCTATTGTTGATTATTTGACCCATCACATCACTCCTTTATTAAATCAGCATCCTGTCAATAATTTATTTATTACACAGGGGTATATTTGCCGCAACAGCTTTGGCGAAATAGATAATCTTCGCCGTGGTGGCAGTGATTATACGGCTTCGTTAATAGGGGCGGGCATCCGCAGCGAAGAGGTGCAGATTTGGACAGATATTGACGGCATGCATAATAACGATCCTCGGATTGTTAAGGGCACCAAGCCTATAGCCCGGCTTTCTTTTGATGAAGCTGCCGAGTTAGCTTATTTTGGCGCCAAAATATTGCATCCACAAAGTGTATTTCCGGCTCAAAAGTATAAGATTCCGGTTCGCTTGCTAAATACCATGGATCCAAAAGCAGAAGGTACGCTAATTACTAATGCCAGCGAGAAAGATCAGATAAAATCAATTGCGGCTAAAGACGGTATTACCGCTATAAAAATACAATCCAGCAGGATGTTATTGGCACATGGCTTTTTGCGCCGTGTATTTGAGGTTTTTGAGCGATACAAAATATCAATAGATATGATCACTACATCAGAAGTAGCCGTGTCATTAACAATTGATGATACTACTCATCTTACCGAAATAGTTGAAGAGCTAAATCGTTTGGGTTCGGTAGAAATTGACCAAAATCAAACTATTATTTGTGTGGTAGGCGATTTTGGTGCCGAGAAGCGCGGATACGCCGCCCGTGTACTGGAAGCAGTGAAGCATATCCCCATCAGGATGATATCTTATGGAGGAAGTGATCACAATATGTCATTGCTGGTTCAAACAACTGATAAAGTAGAGGTTTTAAGAAGCTTACATAGCCGATTGTTTTGAATGCGGAGTTTCGAATGTGGAGGTCGGAATGTCGAATGCGAAATTGGGGCGAATGCGGAGGTCGGAATGTCGAATGCGGAATTGGGAAGTTGAATGCGGAAGTCGGAATGTCGATTGCGGAATTGTTCCTAATTTGGAAGTCGGAATGCTGATTGCGGAATTTAATAAATAGAATAATAGAATTTGTCATTGTGAGTTCGAAGTAATGACATCAAAATAAACTAAACAATGTTCAACACAAATACCATTAACCGTTTTCAGCAATTAGAAACCCCGTTTTATTATTACGACCTTGATGTTTTGCGTAAAACTTTGGAGGCTTGCCGTTCTGCGGCATCCAAATATGGGTTTCATGTGCATTATGCCATGAAGGCTAATTTTAATCCCAAGGTGCTGGATACCATTCAATCTTTTGGTTTCGGGGCCGATTGCGTAAGCGGTAATGAGGTGAAAGCGGCCATTGAGCATGGCTTTGGTAAAGATAAAGTGGTGTTTGCAGGTGTCGGGAAATCAGACAGAGAAATAAACCTGGCGCTTGATGCGGATATCTTCTGTTTTAATGTTGAATCTGTACAGGAACTGTATATCATTAATGATCTGGCGAAGGCCAAAAATAAAACAGCCAGTGTTGCTATCCGCATTAACCCCAATGTTGATGCACATACCCATCATTTTATAACTACCGGGTTAGATGAAAATAAATTTGGTATCAATACCTGGCAATTACCCGACGTAATTGCGGCGCTGAAAGAATGCGCTAACCTTAAATTTCTGGGGATCCACTTTCATATCGGTTCGCAAATTACTGATATGGAGGTTTACAAAAACTTATGTACCCGTATCAATGAAATGCAGGATTGGTTCACCGATCATGGCTTCGAAATAAAGATACTAAATACAGGCGGTGGTTTAGGAGTTGATTATCATAACCCGGATAATAATATTGCAGATTTTGAAAGCTATTTTAAGGTATTCAGCCAGTTTTTAAATGTTAAGCCGGGTCAGGAAGTTCATTTCGAATTGGGCCGTTCCCTGGTTGCGCAAAGTGCATCCTTAATTGCCAGGGTGCTGTATGTAAAAAACGGGTTAAAGAAAAATTTCCTTGTTCTGGATGCCGGTATGACCGAATTGATTCGTCCTATGCTGTATCAGGCTTATCATCAGATAGAAAATATAAGTCAGTCTGAAACTGAACAAACGGTTCATTATGACGTTGTGGGCCCGATATGTGAAAGCACGGATTGTTTCCAGAAAGACGTGGAACTTCCCCAATCATACCGCGGCGATCTCTTTGCTATCCGCACCGCAGGTGCTTACGGCGAGGTAATGGCTTCCGGATATAACTTGCGGGATATTGTTGGCAGCGTTTATTCTGAATAAATTAAAACTTATATCCAAACCGGATAAAGAAATTTTCACCGGCTTCAACGGTGCCAAAAAAGTTTTTTACTTTAATAAAGTAACTCACTTTCGGGAAAATACTGTTAAAGGTTTTTTCGGTTGCAGTTTGATCAGTGAAAAAGGTGGTATTTAATTTGTCATACCCAAGCGTTGAACCTAAAAACAGGCGGATGCCGTGCTGAAAACCCACATCATTTACATTGTGAAAATATACTTCTGAGGTTAGGCCGATAGTAAAAAGATCTGTTCTCGGGTCGACAAAGTAGCCGGGTTGTGTGTTCAGGTATTGCCGGTAATCGGCGTAAGCACCAAACTCGTGACTGTACGCCATTTCAACACCAATAAATCTAAAATCAGTACGCCCCGATGTAACGAAGGCATTGGCCGAAAACCGGCCACCCACCGCGCCGAAAAATTTATCGCTGAAATAATTGGGCGCACTATGGCTTGCCTGGTCGCTTTGGTAATCGCCAAAAACGCCGAAAGCTCCATACGCCAGGTTAAAATTATTAAAAACATAACCCCGGCTCAGGTTAAATTGCCCGCTTATTAAAAAATCATTGTAATGTGTATTACTATTGGCATAAAGGCCGCCTGAAACATAATTGGCTGCTTTTACCGTATCAAAAGAGGCGGGTTTAGGCTGATAAGCTATATCCTGATGATACAACGCGGGCTCATATAAATGCGAGCACGATGTAAACAATATAATGGATAGTAAAATTAAGGAGGTAAATTTTATCTTCATAAGTGGATTAAATATAGGTATTTACAACATAAATTAAATCTGCTGGTAACAATTGTTTTTAATAACGGTCATAGCTTAGTCTTAATTATTAACACAATGAAAAAAGCCATAATAGTTGGCGCAACATCGGGCATTGGCAGGCAATTGGCTATTATTTTAGCCGGAAACGGCTATCAGGTAGGCATTACCGGCAGGCGCGAGGAACTGCTTACAGAACTGATGGCATTAAAGCCGGATAGTTTTATTGCTTCGGCTTTTGATATAACTAATATTCAAAAGGTTCCCTTAAAATTAAAGGAACTCAGCGATCAATTAGGTGGACTCGATTTGCTGATAATGAGCTCAGGCACAGGCAAAATTAATCCGGCATTGGAGCCGGATATAGAAAGATATACCAATGAAGTTAATGTAGCCGGCTTTACGGCTGTTGCTGATTGGAGCTTTAATTTTTTTGAGGGACAAGCGTCCGGGCACTTTGCGGCTATAACATCTATCGGAGGCATTAGGGGCAGCAGGCAGGCACCGGCTTATTTTGCCTCAAAAGCCTACCAGATCAACTACCTGGAAGGCTTAACTCAAAAAGCGAAAAAGACAGGCCTGCCCATTTATATCACCGATGTAAGGCCCGGTTTTGTGGACACCGCAATGGCCGCCGGCGAAAATATATTCTGGATGGCAACAGTTGAAAAAGCCGCCAATCAAATATTCAGTGCCATTGAACGTAAAAAAAACGTGGTGTACGTAACCAAACGCTGGCGACCTATTGCATTTATATTCCGGTTAGTACCGCGATTTTTATATAAACGGATGTAGGTTTAAACAAGTAACCCGCTTATAAAATCATCGCCATAATTAGTTGTAAAATGTATTACGTTTTGCAGATAGCTAAATTCTTCGGGCTCGTGGGTAGTGGTAATTACTACGGCTTTCATTCCTGCATTTGAAGCTGCTTCGGCACCTTTGGGTACATCTTCAAAAACAATACAATCTGCAGGGGAAACATTTAACAATTGCGCGGCCTTTAAAAATGTTTCGGGATGTGGTTTACTTAAAACTACATCGTCCGCACTCACAATAGCCGTAAAATAATGCCTGATGTTAAGGTTATCCAACACAAAATCAATATTAAAAGGAATAGCCGCCGAACCGATGGCCATAGGTATACCCAGTTGGTAAGCTTTTTCTAAAAAATTATGCAGGCCGGGTAAAAGTTCCAGGTAGGGTAAAAACTCCTGCTGGTATTTCCTTTCTTTTTCGTAGGATAGTTTGTTCATCTCATCCAAAGTGAAACGATCGGGTCCAAACATCCTGACCAGCACTTCGGGGTTTTTACCATACATCTGCGGTTTTACTTGTTCAAAGGTAAAGTTGCCGCCTAACTCATTGTTTAAAAGATTTTGCCATGCTTTGGTATGATAAGGCATATCATTAATCATGGTACCGTTAAGATCGAAAATAAAGGCCTTCATTAATATCAATATAAAAAACACTCACCTGTTTTAATGTAAGGTGATCTGCGGCAAAAGTAAAATTTAATAAATTCTTTTCCTTAATTAAAAACCACAATGTGTGGTTTACCGTAAGTTTCGGTATAAAAGGTTCATTGTGTTAAACAATATTCTGGCCCTGCAAACCCTTATGAAAAAGTACAAACAGCTAGATGATTAGCGCATCGTGACGAATTGATTTTGTGAGATTAATGCAATTTAGCAAAAACCCATTTAGCCCCCGCTAATGGGTTTTTTTATGGGATTGTGATAAGCCCGCAGACAATGTTAATTCCCTGCAGGCCTCACCTTTAATTTAGCTGTTACTGAATTTTTATCTGCTCCGGATCGGTTATAATAATTTCCGGTTTGCCTTTATAGTCTACAATTTGTCCGGTAATGCATACTTTTTTCTCTTTGAATGCTTCCTCCGGCGGGGTTTTAAATTTTTTGCGGTCATCGCCCTTAATTACAAGGGTCATCAATTCGTTTGGGTGAGCGCCGCCAACGTTAAGCAGGGTAATATCAGCCTGATCCAAATATACGCCGCCATATATTTCATCGCATAACACTACATTTTCATTAAGGTGCTTAGCAGCATCCTTGGCGGTAATACTGGTTTGGCCAAATGCCTGTGCAGTAAAAAAGCTGACAAACAGGCAGATAAGTAGATTTAATTTTCTCATTTTTAATATGAATTAAGACATCAAACATAACCAATCAGGGTAATTTACTTGTAATTAAATTATTAAATGTTTGCTTTATGCAAATTATTATGCCTACCTTGCCGCCTTTAATAAATAAAATAATGCAAAAAGAAGGAACAGTTAAATTTTTCAATGAAACAAAAGGTTTTGGTTTTATTACACCAAGCAATGGTGGCCAGGACGTATTTGTTCATTCAACAGGCCTAATCGATGAAATCCGTGAGAATGATAAAGTGGAGTTTGAAGTTGAAAACG
>JABDEQ010000111.1:0-3204 GCA_013286985.1 Bacteroidota bacterium
GCTTTTATTAAAAATTCGGAACGGGGAATTTCAGGTAGCGGTAATGTTAAAGTTGCAGCTGTATCGGATGTTTTATCCTTTTTGAAATGTCTTATCAGCTTTATGCCTAACCTGCGTATATCATCAATTAATAAAAAAGGCAGCAGGGATATCTTGCCCACAAAGAGCAGAAAATACGATAGCAAAAACGCTGCGCGGATACCCACCCCCAGTTTTACATAAACGCCCATTAATAGCATGATGATGAGGCATACCGAAACAATCCAGTATGCCCTTACGAACCATTTTTTTTGAATGATAGGCCATTTTAGCAAGCCGCTGCGGATGCCGTTATAGATATATAGATCAAGCAGTAATAAAACTGCCATGATCATCAAGGTATCAAAAGCTTGTACCATTAATATGATTAAAAGGCGAATTTAATAACGATCGTCATCTAAATCCAAATCATCTTCATCGGGCTGCAGGTTAAACAGGCTGTTAAACATATCCGAAAAAGCGAAACCGTTATCTAAAAAGCCTTTACTCAGTTGGCTAAATTCTGATAAACCGTGCAGCACAAATTCCATTAACAACAGCTCCTGATTTTCGGTTAAACGGGGATGGAACTTTTTAACCAGCGCTTTTAAACCGGTTACCGAATTTAACGCTTTTTTATATTCCTGTTGCGGTAATTCGTCAATTACTGACAGGCTATTACCATCGCCAAACCAATTAATGATTTCGGCATATGGATTGGCGCCTTTGGTTTTTTTGGCTTTCTCCGGATCGGGAAAAAACTGTAGCAAAAGTGTTTTGATGGCTTTGCCGATAAGGATATTGGCAACCTTACCCGGACCTTCCAGCTCGCCTTCATAAACCAGCTCAATTTTGCCGGTAATGGCAGGTATTACCCCTAAAAAGTCGGAGATGCGTACGAAGGTGCTTTTTTCTTTATTGATAAGCATACGGCGTTCGGCATTACTCACCAGGTTTTCGAATGCTGATATCGTTAAACGGGCCGATACACCTGATTTTTTATCGATATACTCCGAGTTACGGGCTTCAAAGGCTATTTGTTCAACCAAATCTTTCACCAAAGCATCAACCTCAATAGCATCACGCTGTTCAGGCGCAAGTGTAGCTTCCTGCTGGGTTATCTGACGTGATATTTCAACAGTACGCGGATAGTGTGTTAATATTTGGCTTTCAATACGATCTTTTAACGGGGTAACGATAGAACCGCGGTTGGTATAATCTTCGGGGTTTGCGGTAAATACAAATTGCAGATCGAGCGGCAAACGCAACTTAAAACCACGGATCTGTATATCACGTTCCTGTAGTATATTGAACAACGATACTTGTATGCGGGCCTGTAAATCTGGCAGCTCATTAATAACGAAAATGCCCCGGTGCGCCCTTGGTATCAAACCAAAGTGGATAACACGTTCGTCAGAGTAATTAAGCTTCATGGTGGCCGCCTTAATAGGGTCAACATCGCCAATCAAATCGGCAACGGTAACATCGGGTGTAGCCAGCTTTTCGGTATAACGGTCAGAGCGGTGCACCCAGGCAATAGGAGTATTGTCGCCATGTTCCAATATAGCATTATGGCCGTACCATGAAATTGGCGCCAGCGGATCGTCATATAATTCTGATCCATCAATGTAAGGCATATATTCATCCAGCAGGTTAACCAGCAAACGGGCAATACGCGTTTTGGCCTGGCCCCTTAATCCCAATAATAATATGTTGTGGCGCGATAGAATAGCAGTTTGCAGATCGGGAATTACCGTGTCTTCAAAACCCACTATCCCCTCAAAACCACCCTCGCCTTTTTGTAATTGAGCAATCAGGTTTTCACGTAATTCATCCTTAACCGAGCGGCTTTTGTAAGCCGTTTTCTTCAATTCGCCCAGTGTTTTTATATTTAATAGCTTGTTAGTCATTTAGTCATTAATCATTATGTCATTAGTCATTTTTCTGAACCGGAATTTATAGAATTTATGAATTAACAGAATTCCAAAATTCTATAATTCAATAAATTCGAGTTCAGACATTCGCACATCACCTCACTGTTTTACGTCTGTTGCGGATGTAGTCCTCAAAAATGTATTCGCCCAGGCCGTTCAGTGAGCTGTAAAAAGCTTTTCCGCCGTTGGTTTCGGTAAATTTACGAACAAATTGTTGCAGGTAGGGGTCCTTTGCTATCATAAAAGTGGTAATAGGTATTTTAAGCCTTTTGCACTGTGCAGCCATGTTAAGCGTTTTGTTCACCACTTTTCTATCCAATCCTATACTGTTTTTATAATATTTGGTACCTTCTTTTAAACAGGTGGGTTTGCCATCGGTAATCATAAATATTTGCTTGTTGTGCGTTTTACGCCTGCGCAGCAAATCCGTGGCTAATTCTAATCCCGCATAGGTATTGGTGTGATAGGGGCCAACTTGCAGATAAGGTAAATCTTTTAGGGTGATGGGCCATGCATCGTTACCAAACACTACAATATCCAAAGTATCTTTGGGATATTTGGTTTTAATGAGCTCGGCCAGGGCCATGGCGACTTTTTTAGCGGGAGTTATCCGGTCCTCGCCGTAAAGGATCATAGAGTGCGAAATGTCGATCATCAACACCGTGCTGGTGAGGGTTTTATAATCCATTTCCTCTACTTCCAGATCGCGCTCGGTCATCATAAAATCACCGATACCGTGGTTCACCTGTGCATTGTGGATAGACTGCGTCATGTTGATCTGATCCAGACTATCGCCAAATTCAAACTCCCGGCGCTCTGCATTTTTCTCATCGCCCTGCCCTGATTGTGGTGAACGATGATTGCCCTTGCCTGATTTTTTTAACTTGCCAAATATCTCCTCCAATGCCGACTCGCGGATGCTTTGCTCCGTTTTGGCAGTTATCCTGATTTCGCCATTCTCGTTTTCCTCGGTCAGGTAACCTTTTTGCTTTAAATCGTCAATAAAGTTACCCATGCCGTACTCGTCATTGGTAATATTGTATTGCTTGTCCAGCTCGTTCATCCAGGCCAAAGCTTCGCCTGCATCGCCCGCTGTATAGTTAAGCAATTCTAAAAATAATTTTAATAGTTCCTCAAATCCACCTTTCGGGATTTCATTGGGTTTAAACTTCGAAAACTCAAAACCGCGCATATTTTACCCTTTCTGACATAAAATAACGGATTATTTTTGTTAAAAGTTTCGGTTGAGGGC
>JABDEQ010000111.1:3214-6166 GCA_013286985.1 Bacteroidota bacterium
ATTAAATAGAATTGTTATGAAAAGATGACAAAGGGGGAGCAGTTGGCAGTTGCCAGTGGGCGGTTGCAGTTTGCAGTGGGCAGTGCGTGGTTTACAGTTTGCAGATAAATATTATATATCCAACTGCAAATTGCTTACTACAAACTTTATTTCAGGTAATTGATCTCATTTTCCCCATAAACGGGGTTAGCCCCACGTTTGCCGGCAACGAAAGCGCCTATGCGGCAGGCTTGGTCCAATATAGTGGGCATGGGTTTATCAGCCAGCAGGCCATTTACAAAAGTTGCTAAAAAGGAATCGCCTGCGCCAACAGTGTCAACCACTTTTACCGGATAGCCGGGGTGTTCATAAAAGGCGTGGTTGTGCCATACTATAGCACCATGTTCGCCGCGAGTTACGCAAATGGTTTTGGGGTGATATTTCTTTTGAAACCCGGTGATGTTTTCTTTTAAATCATTAGCATCACCTCCCATCAGCAGCGCCGCCTCATCTTCGTTCATCTTCACCACATCGGCACCGGCAACCAATGTTTCAATGGTGAATAATGTATAATGCGGCGAACGCAGATTTACATCAAATATCTTCAAAGCGGTGGTTTCATTGAGCAGGTTGAGCAACGTATCGCGCGTGGTAACGGCACGACAGGCCAAGCTCCCATAAATTATAGCCGAAGTATTAATAGCTGCTTTATTGAGCGCTTCGGCAGTTTGAATGTTGTCCCACGATACCGGTTGGGGGATAATATAGGTTGCCTGCCCAAATGCATCCAATTGTACGGTAACCTCGCAAGTAGGCAGTTTATTATCCCGTTGAATCAGGTTGCTGTACAGCCCGCCATCCTTCAAAAACTGAATTAACCCTTGTCCGGATTCATCGTTGCCCACACTACTGGCAAAAAGTGCGTCGGCTCCTTGCTGCACCAAATGGCGGGCAACGTTCATAGGGGCACCACCGGCTACTTTTTCGTCGCCAAAAGTGTCCCATAAAATTTCACCGAAACAAAGTATATTTTTCATGTTTTATATAAAACGGTTATTTTCAGTGTTTTAACATGGGTTACTTCAAGTGTTCACAGTGTTCATGGCGTTCATGTGTTCATTTTTGAACGCTATGGTTTCCAGCGGCTTTTTCCATAGCGATGGGTTTAAAACCCATCGCTATATTAAGGAACAATCAAAGCTAAAAGCTTTTTTGTAAATTGCATGATGAAGAAAACTATTCTGTCTTTTGTCCTTATTTTGGTTTCTGGTATCTGTTTGCATGCACAAGACAGGCAGGCCATTTTAAAGGTGCTGCAAACCCAGCAAACCGCCTGGAATAATGGCGATATTGACGGTTATATGCAAGGCTACTGGAAATCAGACTCGCTGGTGTTTGTGAGCAGCAGCACGCCGGTGCATGGCTGGCAAAGTACACTTGACCGATACAAAAAACATTATCCTGATAAAGCCGCAATGGGTCAGCTCACTTTCACTATTTTAAAAGTTGATGTGCTGGATAATACCAATGCTTTTGTACTGGGTGGCTGGAACCTTAAACGCGAAAAAGATGCTCCCGGCGGATATTTTACCCTGTGGTTTAAAAAGATAAACGGCGAGTGGGTGATTGTTTGTGATCACACTTCGTAATCAGTGACCAGTGATTAGTTATTAGAGATTAGGAATAATGTAGGGGCACAAAGTATTACGCCCCTGTAAGATTATTAATACGGTTTTCCCGCAGCCAGTTCCCTGTTTGCCCATTTAACGGCAAGTGCTTCGCGGTATTTGGCGTAGTTGGCTTTAAAAGTCATTTTAAGTACGCTGTCTAGTCCGCCTTTAACGGCCAGGTTGTATACGCTGGCGGCTTTGCGGCTAATGGATGCATCCCAGGCGCGCAAGCTTAAAGAATATCCGCCTTCCACGTATTTCATCCAGTGCCAAAAACCGGTGGGCATAAACAGGGTATCGCCATGTTCTAAAAACACCTCAATACCTTCCACACCATCCAGGGCCGGGAATTTTTTGATGTCGGGGTTTAATACATCATAATCTTCAAGGGCATAGGTTGCGTTTGGTATGCAGTATAAACGGCGTTTCCATTTATTTTCGAAAAGTATCACATGTTTTTTGCCCCCAAAATGGGTATGGAAAATATGTGGCAGGTCGATATCGTAATGTAAAAAAGTAACCGAGTTTGATCCGCCAAAAAACATCGATGGCATGCTTTCTAAAAAGCCTCCCATCAGTTCTTTAGGGAAGGCAATATCATCCAATAATTGCGGCGCCTGTTTAAAAATGTTGAAGAAAAAAATCCTCAACTCGGTAGGCTGCGACATAATCAAATCGATATAATCATTAAAAGGCATTTCAGCAGCCGATGAATTGATCGGTTTGGAAGGATCGGCCTTGGAGTTATCATAAAGCGGCACAACTTTGCTGCCAACAACTTGTTTTAAATACTCGGGTGTCCATTTTTCGCGGGCGGCCCAGTTATTGGTAAGTCCCTTTATTACTACGGGACGGCGGGGATCTAAATATTTTTTTTTAAAATCTTCAGGGCTGATATGCTCAACAGTGTCGATCGGGCTCAGTATAAAGCTCATATATGTATCGTATCCCAAATCAACATAAGTAAAAAAGAACTTATACGCAGGGGAGTAGCAAAATAACGAAATAAAACAACGAAGCGTATTAACAAAATGTTAAATACGTTAAATTAAACTAAAGAATGACTTCTTTTTTACCATTTTCCTGCCGACTAACAATGTGAACTGTTCTGTCATCAAGCTGGATATGGCTTATGCTGTCAAAATCAATTCCGGTTGCTTCGGTTTCATTTACCCCTGTTTGGCTAGTGGGGTGTATATAAACTAATGTCGATGTAGTTTTCAGTACGCAAGCGTCGGCCTTTTTGGCGTTTTCGTATTGAACGGTTACTTTGAGCTTTTGGTTTTTTATGCTTTCAAAAATG
>JABDEQ010000112.1 GCA_013286985.1 Bacteroidota bacterium
CGCAAATTCTCAACAGTTGGCAAGATCCTAATGTCAGCATTCAAAACCCCGGTTTTCATAAAATTGTGCTTGCCGCACTAATTTATGACCAGGGAGTTCGCCGGCAGGTTGAAGATTATATGACCAGCCTGTACCCAGGTGTAGCAACACAGTCCTATTTGATTATGGGCGGAGATTCCCTTATTACCGACGAGAGTGCACAAAGTCAAAGACTTAAGAGTAAGGGATATGATGGGATAGTTATCCTGAAGCAAACTAACGAAAGCTCCAGCCAGCAATACGTTCCCGGACAAATGCCATCATACTACAATACCTGGCATGGCTACTGGGGTTATTACGGATGGGTTGGTCCGCGGTGGGTTACTCATTATAACCCTGGAACGCCTGGGCGTGTGCTAACCGATCGTACCTGGTTTGTGCAGGTGAATGTTTATTCATTTATAACCAATAAACTGATATGGTCTGCCAATACCAGCACAACCGATCCGGGAGGCCGGGTTCCCTTATTTGAAGATGTATGCAACGCGGTACATTCTCAAATGACCATGGAAGGTTTTTTAAAATAGCAATTCATTCTTCAATTCATGGGGCGCGCCCGACAAATAAACTTTAAAAATTATGTCTTCAGTTACAGTTATCCAGTATGTTCTTTCACGCCTGCATGATATAGGTATTACCGATGTTTTTGGTGTGCCCGGCGATTATTCGTTTCCAATTAATGATGCAATTTGTAACGATCCAAACATGCAGTGGATCGGCTGCTGCAATGAACTAAACGCAGCATATTCAGCAGACGGCTATGCCCGTATCAAGGGTGTTGGTGCCGTATGTACAACTTATGGAGTAGGGGAGCTCAGCGCACTCAATGGTATAGCCGGTGCATATGCTGAGCATCTTCCATTGTTTCATCTTGTAGGTACCCCTGGTATGCGGACGCAATCATCCCGTGCATTGATGCATCATACACTTGGCAACGGAGAATATAATATATTTCAGTCTATGACGGCGCCTGTTGTTTGTGCACAGGCAGTGATGACACCGCAGAATGTTGCTTTCGAAACTGAACGACTGATCGCTGAAGCGCTTTATCACAGGCGGCCGGTGTATATGGCGTTCCCGGCTGATTATGCTAATGAACCGGTGGTTTGCTCAGCAGAAGCCATTCCTTTGCCACATAGCAATCCTGATTCATTAAATGCCGCAACAGATGCGATTGTCGCTGCACTGGATAAGGCGGAGATTGCTTGCTTACTTCCCGGAATTTTGGTGGCGCGTACAGGGTTGCAAGCCATTATGCAGGATTTAGTTGACGCCTCTGGTTTGCCTTTTGCAACAATGTTCATGGCAAAATCCGTTCTTGACGAGCAACAGCTCAACTATATTGGGATGTATGATGGTAAGCTGATGAATGAGGACGTTCGCTACTTCGTGGAAAATTGTGATCTGATTATTGAAGTGGGTACTATGCATACGGATTTCAATACAGGCGCATTTACGGCAAACCTGCCTGCAATGAAAACGATCAATATCTCACATCACCATACCATAGTTAGTGGGAAAATTTATCAGAATGTAGAAATGAAGGATATCCTGAAGGCATTAGTGCGCCGGTTGCGGAAACGTAAGGGCTGGACGATGTTGCAGGCATTATTCCATTGCACATCAATACCGTGCTGTGCCGCCACAATAACAGCCAAATCCCTGTATCCGCGGTTGGGAAACTTTCTAAAGTCAAACGATATTTTAATAGCGGAAACTGGTACATGTTCTATGGGCCTGGGTTTTGAGCGGATGCCTGCAGGCGCATCATTTCACAATCAAACCTTATGGGGTTCTATAGGCTGGGCAACGCCGGCAGCTTTCGGGGCATCAATAGCGGCCCCAAACAGACGAGTAGTGCTGGTTACGGGCGAAGGCGCTCACCAGCTTACAGTGCAGGAGATCAGTCAATTTGGCCGACGGGGGCTTAAGCCAATAATTTTTGTGTTGAACAATTCAGGCTACCTGATTGAAAGATTGCTTTGTAAAGATCCGGAGATGGCCTATAATGATATTGCCCAATGGCGTTACAGCGAATTGCCCTATGCGCTTGGATGTGACGGCTGGTTTACAGCATGCGTCACAACCTGCAGCGAACTAGATGCAGCGATGGAGACAATTGCGCAAGGGAATAACGGTTCCTATATAGAAATAGTAACCGATGCTTATGAGTCTTCGGCCCTGGCGATGAGGTTACACCAGAGTATTACCACTCTTTACAATAGTTGATATAAAGGGCGAAGCGGGTACGGTTTTATTAAGTAAAGGCGGTTTTTAATTAATAAAGCACCGTCTTTTAACCTATGGGAAATAGTTGCGCAAAATAGTATCTTTAGATTATTATGCAAACGTCTTAATTTGCTGTTTATGAGACTCCTGAACCTTATACCGGAAATTAAATTTATGGCCATTTGCGCCCGGGTATGGTGCTATTGCTGCCTTTTTTTTTTTGTTGTTTGTTTTTGCATCCCCTGCTCTGTCGCAGTCTCTTCGTAACTTGTCAACAAAAGATGGTTTGCCGCAATCATTTGTTTCAGGGCTGGTACAGGACGATGCTTCTTTTATATGGGTCGGCACACGTAACGGACTGGCCAGGTACGATGGTATTCAATTCAAGGTGTTTCAACATGCCCCTCACGATAGTACCACCATAGCTTCCAATCTTATCATATGGATGAGACGAGACAAGCAAAATCAAATATGGATAGAATATGAATCCGGCGAGATAGATGAAGTGAATCCCGTCACTGAAAAGGTAAGGCATTTTTTGAAAGGCAATCTTCCGGAAAACGTTGGTGTTCAATTTGTTCGCCGGGGATGGCTGGTAGATAAAGACGGAGTTTTTTGGGGGATAGTCCGGGGCGCCGGCTTAAATACGTATGACAGTCGCAGTAAAAAAATAGAACATTACAACAGGCAAAGTGCAGGTTTTCCCAGCGATACAGTAATGGGGCTGGCGGAGGGTAAAAACAAAGGGATCTGGATTTTAACTCAGCGCGGGATCAGCCTTTACGATAAGAAATCCCGGCGTTTTACCCATTGGAAAATGCCCTTTGAACAGCATTTTGGTGATTTTCCGGAATCAAATGCTGTTGCAGTTGATGTACACGAACGCAGTAATGGTGAATTGATGTGGGGGGATAAGCAAAGTCTGTTTTTCTTTAACCCGGAGACGCATTCTTTTCGGACAATTCCTGTGCCAAGCATTGCCTATCTTGGTATACGTTGGATAAGAACCGGGCCCGATGGTTCAGACTATTTCGAGACTTACGGCAGAGTGTACGCTTACAATAATAAAAACGGACTAACACCTATTGGAAGAACAATAACAGATTTTTTTGGCGATGCCAAATCGTTTTTGGTGGATCGGTCAGGTTTGATCTGGTTGGGCACTGATGCCGGCGGAATTCAACAGATCGACCTGGAAACCCCGTTCTTTCAATCCTTCAAATACAAAAAAGATTTTTGTGTAGATATGCTGCAAAAGGAATTGGGGATCAATATGCAGCAAGTATTTAACTGGACCGCAAAAGATCAAATATTTTCATTTCCGAGCTATCATCTCAGATCGGTTTATGATGCGAACAAGCGTTTATATATTGGGCTTAAAGAAACGATTTGCTATTATGATAGCATAAAAAAACAATTTATCAGCTTAGCACATATACCGTTCGCAACTATGAAGAACGAAGCTGGGATAGGAATAAAAGGAATTACATTTATACCAGGGGGTATGTTGACAGTTGTGGGGTATAACGGGAATGTGCTGACCTATGATTCAAACCTGAAAACCTGGAACCACTTTCTTGACCCGTCACAAATCAGGCGGGATTTTGGCACCAAGGTTACTCCGCAGGATATGCTGGCGGATAATGATTATTTATGGATCACAACAGCAGATGATGGTTTGTTGAAAGTTGATATCCACACAAAAAATATAGAGCAGATTAAAGAAAATCAGATCCCGGGTTCATTGCCTTCCAATCATTTACTGGGGATACATAGCGATCCGGTACGGCCCGGCTTTCTTTGGATAGGAAGTGACCAGGGACTGATCCTGTTTAATAAAAAGACTCATCAATGTAAATTATTCGCCCTCAAAGAGGGTTTGCCTGACAATACCATTTACTCCATATTGGCAGACCACGAAGGAAAGCTTTGGCTCAGTACAAACAAGGGAATTTGCCGGTTTGATCCTATATCACACCAGGTGCGGACATTTCAGACCCAGCATGGTTTACCCGGAAATGAGTTTAACCGATTTCACCATCTGGAACTTCCGGATGGCCGGCTAACGTTTGGTGGTACGGAGGGATGGACAATTTTTGATCCGCGTTTACTTAAAAATGATGATTACGAACCGAATATCGCCTTTACCAATCTTACCATCAATAATAAAGAGGTGCTTCCTTCCACAGAAAATAGCGTTTTGCACATGCCTTTGAACGCGCTTCATCAAATGGTGTTACCGTATTATCAAAATACCATCAGTATTGGCTTTGCTGGTTTGGAATTTAGTCACCCGCAGGACCTGCAATATCGTTATAAGTTAGAAGGGTATGATAATAACTGGGTGATGGCTGGAAACGCCCACCAGGTGTATTACACGCGTATCCCGCCGGGCGACTACAAGCTGCTGGTAAATGCGAGTAATACCACAGGCCAGTGGAGCGGCCATATTAATACGTTTAAAATTAAGATCACCTCTCCCTGGTGGGCAACGGGGATGGCTTACTTTTGTTATTGTATTATTGCGGCAGGGCTAACCTGGACTTTTATAAGACTGCGGGTTACGCAGCTTGTAATGAAAGAAGAAATAGGGCTGAAAGAGAAAGAAGCCACGCAGATGAAGGAGTTGGATGATATGAAATCGCGATTTTTTTCCAATATCACCCATGAATTCAGAACACCGCTTACACTCATCCTGGGCCCGGCCGAACAATTAAAATCTGCGCATTCTGGTGACGCCGAGCGAAGCAGAATGGCAGATACAATTGTAAGAAATGCAAAGCAACTGCTTATTTTGATCAATCGCCTGATGGATTTGGCCAAACTGGAAGCCAAAGCATTAAAGTTGCAGGAACAAAAAGGTAACCCGGCAAGTGTTGTGGGGTCTGTTGTACATTCGTTTGAAAATGAAGCTAAAGCAAGACAAATTCAGCTTTTATTTAAGGATCAAACAACCAATACCGATTGCTGGTTTTATGCCGATGCGATAGAACGGATCGTATACAACCTGATATCCAATGCCCTGAAATTTACCCTTCCGGGAGGGAAGGTGGAGATTTGCTTATCAGAAAAATATGAAAAGCTTGAACTTAAAGTAACAGATACCGGGACAGGTATTCCCCAAGATAAACTCCCTTATATATTTGACCGGTTCTACCAGGTAGAAGAAAACCCAGGGCTGACAAATGAAGAGTGGAATAAGGGCACCGGGATTGGCTTATCGATGGTAAAAGAGTTGATAACTCAAATGAAAGGGGAAATTGAGGTGGTAAGTCAGACTGGCGCTGATGGGCAGCTTTCACCAGGCACTACCTTTACGCTGATTTTGCCATATTGTTTGAATGAAATTGAACAGGTAAAACCGGTATCTGCGGTTAAACAATATGATTCTCCTGAAGAAAATATTGGCTCAACAGATAAAGGTGCGCAGATTTTATTGGTTGAAGACAACCAGGAACTTGCTGACTTTATAACCGACATTCTTTCTGACAGGTACGAAATAAAGCATGTATCCAATGGTGCATTGGGATTAGAATATGCCCTTTCGCAAATGCCTGATCTTGTTATCAGCGATGTGATGATGCCGGTTATGGATGGATTTGAATTCTGCACCCATCTAAAAAAAGATATACGCACCAATCACATTCCTGTTATTATGCTCACTGCTAAAGTGTCGCATGAAGATGTTATAGAAGGGCTCACAAAAGGAGCAGACGACTACCTTACTAAACCCTTTCACCCGACTGAATTATTGCTTCGCATCAATAACCTTTTTACCAGGCAGCAAAAATTAAGAGAAAAACTCTACCGTGAACTGGCATTGCCAGATGGTTT
>JABDEQ010000113.1 GCA_013286985.1 Bacteroidota bacterium
AAACTTAAAATTCTTTTAACAAGAATTAAACAGTTGTTTCTAAGTTCATATTTTGTTTGTAGATGGCATGTTTTACCACGTGACGACGGGTAACAGATTTCTTTTCAAATGCCTGACGACTACGAAGCTCTCTTAAAACTCCAGTCTTTTCAAATTTCTTTTTAAAGCGTTTTAGTGCTTTGTCTAATGATTCGCCGTCTTTTACGTTAATGATGATCATAATTCCAAATACCTCCTTTCGTGGGAGGGCAAAGGTAAGTAATTAGTTTTTAATATGAAAGATAATTTACAAATAGAATTATTGAACCTGCATTTTATCCCCGGGACTGCTTAACTTAGGCAAACTTTATTGCAGCAACACCGTTATAGATTAATTAACATAAACCGATAAAAATATATTTCCCATATTTTACATGACTTCAAAATATTATCCATCAACCTTTTATCATCAATATTTAGAAGGTGGTGGTGAAATGGGAAAGCTTACCAGAGCATTCGACTGGCCAAAAACGGCTTTGGGGCATCCCGAAACATGGTCACAAAGTTTACTGACGGCCATCAATATAATGCTCAACTCAAAGTTTCCGATGTTTATTTGGTGGGGGTCTGACCTCATTCAGTTTTATAATGATGCCTACAGGCCTAGTTTGGGTAATGACGGCAAACATCCAAAAGCGTTGGGACAACGCGGCGAAGATTGTTGGAAAGAAATATGGCCCATTATTAAGCCTCTAATAGACCAGGTTGTGCTAACCGGCGAATCAACATGGAGCGAGGATCAGCTGATACCTATTTACCGCAATAAAAAATTAGAAGATGTATACTGGACATTTAGCTACAGCGCACTAAGAGACGAAACCGGTAAAATAGCCGGGGTTTTAGTTATCTGTAATGAAACAACAAATAAAGTGCAAACTTATAATGCTGTTCAGGAAGCCAAAAGAGAACTTGAATTTGCCATTGAAGCGGCAGAGTTAGGAACCTGGGACCTAAATCCTCAAACCAATCATTTTATAGGTAATGACAGGTTAAAATCATGGTTCGGGCTATCGGCAGAAAATGAAATTGACTTAAACTATGCCATTGACGCTATTGTTAGTGAAGATAAAGAAAGGGTATCGGCCGCTATCAGTAAGGCATTAGAAAAAGGTTCTGATGGTAATTACAGTATTATTTATACTATTATAAATCCCAAAGACAACACTAAGCGCATTGTTGAAGCTATTGGCAAGGCGAAATTTGATGCTGAAGGATTTCCGTACCGTTTTAGTGGGATATTGCTTGATGTAACCGAAGAATACAAGTTGCAGCAGCGAAAAGATGAGTTTATAAGCGTGGCAAGTCACGAATTGAAAACGCCGATAACTTCCTTAAGCGCATCGATGCAGATATTGCAGAAGTTAATCAGAACCAATTCGGCACCCGACAAAGTTCCTTTGTTTATTAATAAAGCCAGCAACAATTTAAATAAGCTGGTACATTTACTTGATGATTTGCTTAACGTAACTAAAATACAACAGGGGCAATTGGGTTTAAACAAAACTCTTTTTAACCTTACCGAACTGGTAATTGATTGCTCCGAAAACACCAAACTGGTAAGTGAACATGAGTTTATTATTAATGCCGATAAAACAATAATGGTTTTTGCCGATTATCGCCGCATTGACCAGGTATTGGTTAACCTGATCAATAATGCAGTAAAATATTCGCCGCAGTCAAAAAAAATTGAGCTATCGGTTTGTAAAGAGGGCGATTTCGTTAGCGTGTATGTCCGCGATTTCGGCATTGGCATCAACCCACAAAAATTGCCGCACCTGTTCGACCGATATTACAGGGTAGATACACTTGGACATCAATTTTCCGGCCTCGGGCTGGGATTGTATATCAGCTCCGAAATTATAAAAAGGCATAACGGCAAAATAGGTGTTGACAGCACCTTAGGCGATGGCAGTAATTTTTGGTTTACTATTCCGGCAAACTAATAATTACCTTAATACCTCCCTGCTGATCACTATCTTTTGAATTTCTGACGTTCCCTCCCCTATGGTACATAATTTGGCGTCACGATAGTATTTTTCAACTGGGAAATCTTTGGTATAGCCATAGCCGCCGAATATCTGTACAGCTTCATTAGCCGTGCGCACAGCTACCTCTGATGCAAAATATTTAGCCATTGCCGATTGCTTGGTTACCGGCAGGTGCTTATTTTTTAAATCAGCGGCCTGCATTATCAATAATTCAGCGGCTTCAATTTCGGTTGCCATATCTGCCAGCTTAAATGATATCCCCTGGAAGTTACTTATCGGCTGACCAAACTGCTTGCGCTCTTTGGCATATTTTACGGCTGCTTCAAAAGCCCCTTTAGCTATACCTAATGACAAGGCAGCAATAGAGATCCGCCCGCCATCCAAAACTTTCATCGCCTGCGCAAAACCTTCGCCAGGTTTACCTAAGAGGTTTTCTTTGGGCACACGGCAATTATCAAATATCAGCTCGGTAGTTTCGGAGGCACGCATGCCCAGTTTATTTTCTTTTTTGCCATGGGTAAATCCTACCGTTCCTTTTTCTATTACCAGGGCCGAAATACCATGCGAATCGCCCTTCTCCCCTGTCCGCACCATTACTACGGCTATATTGCCCGATTTTCCGTGTGTTATCCAGTTTTTTGATCCATTTACAATGTAATGATCGCCATCCAGCACCGCAGTGGTGTTCATTCCCAATGCGTCCGATCCGGTATTGGCTTCGGTAAGTCCCCATGCGCCTATCCACTCGGCAGTGGCCAGCTTAGGCAGCCAGCGATGCTTTTGTTCTTCGTTTCCAAAAGCGAGAATATGCCCGGTGCACAAAGAATTATGCGCCGCCACCGATAAACCTATCGATCCGCAAACTTTAGCTATCTCTGTTATAACCGTTACGTATTCAAAATACCCGAATCCCGATCCGCCATACTCCTCAGGTACAAATACGCCCATCAAACCAAGCTCTCCCAGCTTTTTAAAAAGCTCGATAGGGAAATATTGTGCCTCATCCCACTCCATCACCTGCGGACGAATATGTTTTTCAGCAAAATCGCGCACCATATGCATTATCATTTGCTGATTATCGCTCATCGAAAAATCGAAACCGGCAGGTATATCTGTAACTAACGAATCCATTTATTTATAGTTGATTTATAGCAAAGTAACGTAATAAATAATGCAAAAGTTTCATACTAAAAGCTATCGAAAAACGACACTTTGGGTATACGTTATGAATTATAGCTTTAGTTGGTTTAACCCTTATTTACAGGGAGGTTTTAATTAGAAAATATTTTTTCTTATATCACACAGATACTCAAATTTCAGGATTATCCGCCGCCATTCGGGTAATAGCTGTAAATTGCACTTTTAATTCCCTTTATAAATATGGCAACAGAAGTTAAGTGCCCCAGCTGCGGTTTTGGGTTCCCGATTGAAGAAGTGATGGCCGAAGAATATAAAAAAGAGCTTCGTACCAAAATGCAGGAATATACCCAGCAAAAGGAAGAGGAATACCGCAAAAAGGAAAACGATTTTGCTAATAAAGAACGGCAGCAGCAATTACTTTTTGAACAGCGCCTAAATGACGAAAAGAAACAGCTACAGCAAAATATTGAGCAATCGCTGCGTAAAACCATAGCATCTGATTTTGAAAATCAAATATTGATTCTGAAAGCCGTGGATTTTTATTTGGATTGACTTTGGCAACAAAATTAGGCGTGCCTTTCGTGCCGGTGCGCAAAGCCGGAAAATTGCCCTTTACCATTAAACAAAAGGCCTATAAACTTGAATACGGCACCGCCGTTATTGAATTGCATACCGATGCCTTTGAATCTGGTCAGCATATTTTAATTCATGATGATTTGTTGGCTACCGGCGGTACTGCCCTTGCTGCCAGCGAACTGATTAAAGAAATGGGTGGCGAAATTGCCGGATTTTCTTTTGTGGTTGGACTGGGCTTTTTGAATGGAAAGGAACGGTTACTACCGGTTTCTGAAAATTTGGTTGTACTGGCTGATTATTAAATCGATAACATCTCGCTGAAGCTTTTTTGATGTTATATTGTGTGCTTTTAAATGTAAAAGCTACCAATATTTTATATGATACATATAAGATTATATTGGATTATAACTAACTGATTGCTTCAAACAGAAATTGTTCCGCTCATGGCCGCGGAGGCCTAGTTACTTTTGTCTTGACACAAAAGTAACCAAAAAGTCAAGTCACCAGAAAGGCTTCTTGCCGCTCAAGGCCTTTGCCCTGCAAATCCGGCAAAACCTGGGCTGCAATCTTTTCGCCGTTGTACCCTATCATTTGCAGACCCTTTATGCGAAAATTTGCTATGCCCTGCCAACGCTTCTTGCCTGCATCGTTTTGCCGGATTTTGGCCGAAGCTTATCTGCTGACGGAGATTATTTCTCTTACAATCGTTGGACTCTGGCGGCAGCAACAACACATGCATTATATATGGGTATAAATAATTTTGACTTTACAAGATAGGGTCTTTTCAAACTCGTGGATGACTTCCGCCTTTAATGGTGGCCAATTCCAAAAGGTAAATCCCAGATTGCTGAATCCCCAAGTCGGTTCGATTATATAATCATTGAGATCACTGGTGTTATTACAAAGAGGACATAATAATAATGAATTGCCGGTTTGGTCATAATCATCCAAGCTCCATTCATTTGTTACTATATTCTCGTTACATTTTGGACAAACAAAACTATCTAAACCATTTTCTCCAGCGTGAAATACTGTTCGATCAGTCACAACCTCTAAGCCATTACATCTGAACGAAAATGGCAAATATTCCGGTTCATCAACTAGTTTAAAAGCTCCTTTGTCAATTGGGTGACCCAACTCGGAAGATAAGATACAGTCTGTTTTAATCGGGTTAACTGCTTCTATATTCACTAACCATTCAATAATTTGTTTAGCCTTTGCTTCTCGATCAGGATAGTCTGCAATATTGGGGACAATACTTATACTTGAGTCACTCATAAAGCTAAGCTAATAGTTTTTTGAATTCTCTGTATAAAATATTGCTACGAACTTGAATGCTTTAAGATTTCAAATAGCTGATGAAATGATGGCTTAATAACTTAGAAAAGCACCGGCCTGTCAGAAAAGCGGGCCAAGGAGTATGGCCTGCAGCGCTGAAGCTTTTTTCTGACTTGATCTTTTGGTTACTTTTGGATCAAGCCAAAAGTAACAGCCACCGCGGCAATTGAGCGGACAATCATTGTATGAATCAATCAGTTAATAATGACCATGATTATTTCAAAAGGAATTAAACAAACGAGTTGTTTAAATTACTCCAAAAGCAACGTATCATCCTCATCACCTAAACTCAAATGAATCATATCACTACCGGCAATACCTTCAATAGAGCCTTTTATATGAGCCGCGTTTAACAACACCTTTTCCAGTTGTTTCTCGCGAGCCTTCCATAGCTTTTCCATAGCATCGCGCTCCTTTTGAATGGAGATGCGCATGCTCATATAACCCTCGCGTATCGCTTTCCATTGTTCCGAAAATTCATTGCTTATTAAATAGTCGTACAGCAGGTGCATCTTATCGCCTTTATTGTCTTGTGCTTTAGCCAGATTAGCCAGTTTAATAATACCATCACGCAGAATATAGGATACCGCTTTTACCTCGTCGAATGAGCAGATCCAAACACCATCACGCTCGCCAAAGCAATCCATCCCTTTCGGGTAGCATTGGGTAACAATAACGGCAACATCCACGCCAATGGCGCGCATATCTTTTTTTAGTTTATCAATCCAGTCCATCGAAAAATCCTTGGTGCGCTTGCTCTCATAAATAATACGACCGCATTCCTGTCCAAACTGGTTACGTACTGTTTGAACACAATCGGCTCCGCGCACGCCTTTGCCTACCTCGCTAATCATATCAAAAGGGAAATTATCGCGCAGCAACTCCTCCAAAATCAATTCCTGCACTTC
>JABDEQ010000114.1 GCA_013286985.1 Bacteroidota bacterium
GGCAAATCAAGTTTGATTAATGTTTTACTGCCCGATCTGGATTTGCGCACGCACCAGGTATCTGATTGGAGCGATAAGGGCATGCATACCACCACCTTTGCTGAAATGTTTGAATTGCCGCAAGGCGGATTTATCATTGATACTCCCGGCATACGCGAACTGGGCGTTATCGACATAGAAAAACAAGAGTTAAGTCATTTCTTCCCCGAAATGCGCGAACGCATGCACGATTGCCGCTTCCATAACTGTCGTCACATTAATGAGCCTGGTTGCGCCGTTTTAGCAGCATTGGAAGATGGCGAAATAGAATTATCCCGTTACGAAAGCTATTTGAGTATTTATAATGGGAATGATACGAGGGCGTAATTAGTTAATTAGAGGTTAGTGATTGGAGATTAGTTTTTTGGTTAGTGATTAGTTTGTCAGTATTTCGAGATTAGGTGTTAATCTTTAATTACCAAGCCCTGATCTCAATTCACCAATCTCTAATCACCGGCCTCTAATCACTATCAACTATCCCAACGCTACTTTGAAATCCCCTACCAAATCATCAATATCCTCAATGCCAATTGATAAACGGATCATCGAATCAGATATACCCATTTCGGCTCTTTTCTCGGCACCTAATTCGTTAAAAATGGTGTGCGCTACCGGGATGGCCAGGGTACGGGTATCGCCCAGGTTGCTTGATTTTACTACCAGTTTCAGTTTATTTAAAAAAGCAAAGCAATCGATACTTTCATCAAGCTCGATGCTCATCAACCCGCCGTATTTCAGAAAAAGTTTACCGGCCATTGCATGTTGAGGATGTGATTCCAGACCGGGATAGTATACTTTTTTAATCATCGGATGATTTTCAAAGTAGGTAGCCAAGGCAAAAGCATTATTACAAGCTCGTTCCATGCGGAGTGCCAACGTCTCTGAACCTACCGATATAGAGTGTGCCGCTTCAGGTGATAACGTACCCCCTGCATCGCGCAATCCTTTTTTGCGGATTTGTGTCATGCCCAAAACTTCGGGTTTTACCTGGGTTTTAAATCCCTCAAAAATATTAGGGAAGTTTGTCCAGTTAAATAAACCGGTATCAGTAACACTGCCGCCCAGAGCATTACCATGACCGCCAATATATTTGGTAAGTGAGTTGATAACTAAACTTGCTTTTACATTTACCGGGTTAAATAAATAAGGCGAGGTCATGGTATTATCTACCATATAAATGATGCCTTTTTCCTGGCACAGGTCGCCTATTTTCTCCAGTTCTACTATTTGTGTTGCCGGGTTGGCAATCGTTTCAACAAAAATGAGTTTGGTACTGGGCTTTATGCCGTTTTTTACATTATCTATCGAAGTAGCATCCACAAAAGTGATATCCAACCCCATATCCATAAACGACTGGAATACACTGCGGGTATTGCCAAAGAGGTATGAACTGGCCAGTATATGATCGCCATGCTTAATCAATGCCAGTATGGAAGCCGAAATGGCCGCCATGCCGGTAGAAAAAGCGATGGTCGACATCCCATTTTCCATTTGCGTAACCTTACTTTCCAAAGCTGAAACAGTTGGGTTTCCCTGGCGCGAATAAGCGTAGCCTTTTTTCTTGTTCTGAAAAATGTCAACCAAATCCTGCACATCATCATAACCATAGGTTACCGAGGTATGGATAGGTTTATGCAAAGCGCCGTGCTCTGGTTTGCCCAGACGGTCAGCATGTAATATGGTAGTGGTAAAGCCTCTCTTTGAAGTCATGATGGATATAACGAAAAATAGTTCGCGAACTTAAAGGTTTTTGGCGGGAATTTTAAACGGGATTTAATTTACTATATCAAATCTGTAGATAATATGACTAATGTCACCCAAAAAGATTTTTAAAGTTGAGAAAACTTCTAAAACTGAATGTATCTTGTTCTCCTAATTCAAAATATATTTTATACGCATGAGGGCAGTAATACAACGCGTTTCGGCGGCCATCTGTACGGTTGAGGATACAATAACCGGATCAATTAATGCAGGCTTTTTGGTTTTACTCGGTATTGAAGATGCCGATACCACCGAAGATGTGCAATGGCTGGCGCAAAAAATTGCCGGACTACGGGTGTTTGGCGATGAAAACGGGCTGATGAACAAAGCCCTTGCGGATATTGATGGCGGCATTTTGCTGATCTCGCAGTTTACGCTGTTTGCGCAAACCAAGAAAGGTAACCGGCCATCCTTTTTAAGAGCGGCAAAGCCGGATAAGGCCATTCCGCTTTATGAAAAAATGATAACTACTTTGGAAGGCTTAACAGGCAAAAAGATTGCCACAGGTATTTTTGGTGCCGATATGAAGATTGCTTTGGTGAACGATGGCCCGGTGACGATTATTATAGATACTAAGAACAAAGAATAAAATAGCGCATGTAATTGCTAATATAGCGATGGGTTTAAAACCCATCGCTATGGAAAATGCCGTTCGTGCAATTAGCACAATTAGTGTATAAATATGGAAATTAAAGAAGCGCAGCAACTGGTTGATAAATGGATAACCACCACCGGTATAAGATATTTTAACGAACTGACCAATACTGCTATTTTAATGGAAGAAGTAGGGGAGGTGGCCCGTATAATGGCACGGCAGTACGGCGAGCAATCATTCAAAAAATCAGATACCGAAGTGAACCTGGCCGATGAAATGGCCGATGTGCTTTTTGTGCTGATATGCCTGGCCAACCAAACCGGTATCGATCTGACTGATGCTTTGGAAAAGAACATGGAAAAGAAAAGTATCCGCGATGCAGACAGGCATCGAAATAACGAGAAGCTGAAATAACCACTTACCACACGTCATTGAGGTACGAAGCAATCTCTATACTGTACATGTCGAAGAGCAAAGTGGCAAACTTGCATGGCCGATCTGCATAGCATAGAGATTGCTTCTTCGTTCCTCATCGCAATGACGCATATAGGAGTATTTTAAACCAGCTTCACCAGTCTTTCGCCCTCTAAAATCGGGATGGCTGTTGTTAAATCAACCTGTAAACAAAATTCAATATCCTTTTCAATTCCCAGTTTTTTAAGGCGCTCACCGTGTGATGTTTTTTTGAGGTATTGATTGATGTCGTTTTTGCCCACCTGGAAAAGGTCGTTTGCGGCAATGGCAGCATCGTCCAGTTTAAATTCAAAATCCTTAAGCTGGTCAACAACAGCTCCGGCAAATAGCGTGTCTTCTAAATTGAAATTGTTTTTCCATCCTGCGCAAACTAATAAAATGTTATCGTTTTGTGTTTTAAGCCAGTTGCAAATGGCTGTGAGATTTAAAAAAGAACCAATAACTGTTTTTTTTGCACTGCGCGATAAATGCAGCGCATGAGTGCCATTGGTAGTAGTTAACACCACAGTTTTACCGTCTACCTTTTCTTTGGTATAAGAAAATGGCGAATTGCCAAAATCAAATCCGTCAACCACTTTGCCATCGCGTTCGGCAGCAAGCAAATAGTGGAGTCCCTTTTCGCGGTAGGCGGCGCATTCTTCAACTTCTGATACCGGAATAATGGCATCGGCACCATTTTCAATACCGTAGCAAATAGATGAGGTAGCTCTGAAAATATCTATAATCACCACCACATAATCTTCCACCTTATAAAGCGGAATTAATGATGGCGAAAGGCAAACGTTTAGTTGTGTCATCGGTCATTGTATCATTGGTCATTGGGTCATTAGCCATTGGGTTGTCGGATAAAACTAACAATGACTAATGGTATAATGACCTAATGACTATTTATTGAAAGGCGGCTTAACAATCTTTGCTTTTACTTTATTTTCTCTTATGCTGATGAATATTTCGGTGCCTTCTTTGGCAAATTCGGTTTTTACATAGCCCATGCCAATTGCTTTTTGCAGCGATGGTGATTGGGTGCCCGAAGTTACTTTGCCAATGTTGTTGCCTTCGGCATCAACAATAGCATAATCATGACGGGGAATACCACGGTCTATCATTTCAAAGCCCACCAGTTTGCGTTTTACACCTTCCTGTTTTTGCTGTTGCAATGCGGTTGAATTGGTAAACTCTTTGCCGAATTTAGTTACCCAACCCAAACCTGCTTCCAGCGGCGAAGTGGTATCGTCAATATCGTTGCCATACAAACAAAAGCCCATTTCTAAGCGCAATGTATCGCGTGCGCCTAAACCAATTGGTTTTATGCCAAAGGGCTCTCCAACTTTAAAAATGGTATTCCAGATGTGTTCAGCATGCTGATTGTCAACATATATTTCAAAACCGCCTGCACCGGTATAGCCGGTTGCTGATACTAAAACGTTGTCTATCCCTGCAAACTTTCCTTTTTTAAAGGTATAGTATTCCATCGATGCAAGGTCAATTTCAGTCAAACTTTGTAATGCTTCAGCCGCTTTTGGGCCTTGTATGGCCAGTAAAGAAGTACGGTCTGAGATATCTTTCATCTCCACATCAAAAGTGTTAAAACCTGAAACCCAGTTCCAGTCTTTTTCAATGTTAGAGGCATTAACTACCAGCATATAGGTTTTATCGTCAATGCGGTAAACCAGTAAATCGTCAACTATACCTCCATCTTTATTGGGCAGGCATGAGTATTGTACTTTGCCGTCGTATAATTTTGATGCATCGTTACTGGTAACCTGCTGAATTAAATCAAGGGCTTTTTCGCCTTTCAAAATAAATTCGCCCATATGGCTCACGTCAAACACGCCCACACCATTGCGCACAGTTTCGTGTTCGGCATTGATACCTGCATATTGAACAGGCATATTATAACCAGCAAAAGGAACCATTTTGGCACCTTCTTTTATATGAATATCGGTTAAAGCAGTATTCTTCATCACAATTTATTAGGCCGCAAAAGTAATAAAATCATTTGCTGATTTACGAATTACGATTTTAGATTTATGATGTATTAAGTGCTACAATGCATACGGAATTGGTGTGCTTTTGAAGGAAGGTAATGCCGCTCGCAGAGTTAACTCACCCGGTCGACGCTTCGCTGGACCTGCCCTCTCTACCGCAAGCGGTAAAGAGGGCAAAAAAAAGAAAAACTAAAAGCTTCCCAACCCTCTTTATGGCTCGCCATAGAGAGGGTGAACGAGCGAAGCAACGTTCGGGTGAGTCCACTTCTGCGACCTTCAAACAAGCGTTTGATAAAACCCTACCAGTTTTTCGGTAACCTTATTTACATCGTGCTGCTCCTCAATCAGCTTCCGGGCATTAATGCCTACCGATTTACAATAGTCTTCATCGGCAATGCAAAGTTTTATGGCCTCATAAAACTCATCGGTATTATTAGCAATTAGTATATTTTCGCCGTTTTTATAGTCAATGCCTTCGGCACCCAGTGAGGTTGATATGATACACTTTTGCATAGCCATACCTTTAACCCGCATACCGCCGCTTGAAAGCAGGGGGACAATCATTATAGCTTTACTGTTAACAAATTCAAGCGCATCATCCACTTCGCCCTGGATAAATATTTTGCCCATTACATCGTAGTCGTCAAATCGTTCGGGTATATCATTACCGGCCACATAGAAACGCACACGCAGGTCGCCATCGGTTAAATCTTGTTTAAAATTCTCCAAAAACCATTCAATTCCCTCCCGGTTTGGCAGCCAATCCAACGATCCTAAAAAGAAAAGACTCGGGAACTCTGTTTTTTCAAAATCGGGCTGGTAATAATCCAGGTTAACACCCACCGGCAAAATTTCAATGGGTATTTTTGCGCCGTACTCTATTAGCGTGCCTTTGTCTTGGTCGGTAAATACCGCTATAGCATCAAAATTATTTAACTGCTGCAGCTCATAGTTCTTTATCCGCTTGGCATGCATTTTTAAATACGACTTTTTAAAAGGATCAGACTTTTGTTGCGACAGCCGGTGCCATATCTGGCTTTCAACATTATGCAGGCGGTAAATGAGCCGCGCTTTTGAGTTTTTGCGGATGGCCGAAAGATAAAGT
>JABDEQ010000115.1 GCA_013286985.1 Bacteroidota bacterium
CAAAAAACGTCATTTTGAAAATCAACAAAATCCAACATTATGTTAAGTAAAAACGTAGAAATTAATCCCCTGAAAAAAGAGAGTCCTGAAAAATAGCTCATAACCCATTGAATATTAGCACATAAAAATTTGAGGTTTCAACCCTTAAAAATTCACTAACCGTTTCAAATCTCTGAGAAAAAAGTTCGAGATCCTGTCACTCATGGCTACGAAAAACAATACCAAAAGATGCTAAAAGCCTGCAAATCAAAAGTTTGCAGGCTTTTTTATTGGTGTCAAAACGCCATTTAATGCACCAAAACGCAACAAAAAGGAGCGTAATTCGGTGCATAATTAAATGGAAAATGCTACGCACTGAATTGTTCATAATTATTTTATTATCAACTTGTTAGGCGAGTGAACATCTTGATAAAAGCAGAAAGCAAATCTACTTTTGTTTCACTTTTAATCATTAATTATGAGCAGTAATTTCCGTCTGCTTTTTTATCTGAGAAAGCAAAAAACTACAAAGGTGGCACCATGGCTATCTACATGCGCATTACCGTAAACGGCAAACGTGCCGACATGTCCACTGGACGTGAATGTGATCCCGTCAAATTGAACAGCCGTGCTGGACGAGCCATCGGCACAAGAGAAGAAATCAAGTTGCTTAACAATTATCTGGACAGCCTGCAAACCAAAGTCAGGAATGCACACCCGGTTTTGATTGACTCCAACCAGCTGGTTACTACCGAGAGTTTGCAAAATCAATTTTTAGGCAAGACAGAAAAGAGCCGTTGCCTGATACAGCTATTCCAGGAGCATAATGCCAAAGTAAAAGCATTAATTGGAAACGGATTTGAAGCAAACACCTTAAAAGGGTATAATACCTCTGTTAGACATTTGACAGGCTTTTTAAGTAAAGAGTATGATAAATCAGATATGGAGATCAGTTTACTAAACCATGCTTTTATTACCGGCTTTGAGTTCTATCTAAAAACTGTTTGTAAATGCAGCGGCGTATCTGCGGCTAAATACATTAAGCATCTCAAGAAGATCGTCAATCACTGCATTGCTAACAGCTGGCTAAAACAAAACCCTTTTATCAATTATAAGTCAACAGCCAAAGCTAAAGAACGTACCTACCTAACCCAGCAAGAATTGGATACTATCGCTGGTAAAAGGCTAACTATCGAACGCCTGGCGCAGGTAAGAGACATATTTGTGTTTTGCTGCTACACCGGATTATCTTATGCGGATGTCAAAAAGCTAAAGCGGAACGAGATCGGCATTGGCGTGGATGGCGAGCAATGGATATTTACCAGTAGACAAAAGACAGATACCTCGTCCAGAATACCGTTGTTGCTTGTGCCTATAGAAATATTAAAACGTTATGAAGATTATCCGCAATGTGAAAATAAAGGATTATTGCTTCCTGTATTAAGTAATCAAAAAATGAATGCTTATCTAAAAGAGATAGCCGACCTATGTGGAATCAACAAACATTTAACCTTTCACCTGGCCCGACATACGTTTGCGACAACAGTAACCTTGTCCAATGGCGTTCCAATTGAAACAGTCAGCAAGATGCTCGGGCATACCATTCTTAAAACTACGCAGCACTATGCGAAGATACTGGATGTGAAAGTGAGCGAGGATATGTCGCGCCTCAAATCAAAGTATGCAACCGTTAATTAACCAATTATCAATTTTCAATTGACAAATATTGTGCAATAATGGTCTTTTGTTTAATTTTGTATATGCGAAGCAATAATCAACGGAGAGTACTTGTGGTAGAATGGAAAAAAATAAATTCTATGGAAATATTTTCCAGCTTAAAGAATTTTTGCGACAGCCATCCATACTATAACTATAATACCCTAAATAACTATCTCTCTAAAAAGAAGACAGCATATAATACTGAAGAAATAAGAATTGAAAGAAAGCCGGTCATAACCGAACCTATAAAACCTGAACTCCCAAGAAGCCTTTTTTGGGAGTTTGACTACCATAGTCTGGATTGGATGCGTAGTTACCGGACTGTTATGGAAAGGGTCATTGAACGGGGATCTTCAAAAGATTGGGAAGCTATGATCGAATTTTATGGCAGGGATAAAGTCATCCAGGCACTGACTAACGATATCCCATACCTTACTGACCATGGCGTTAAATCCGCTTGCCAATATTTTCAATTGAGTCCACAGGAACTCAAATGTTACACAAAGAAACAGTTACAAAAGACACACTGGATCTGATCAGAAAATTTATGAGAGACGAACAGCTAGCCCAACTCCAATTGGTAGGCGGTACAGATCTCGCTTTAAGGATCGGCCACCGGTTATCCATCGATATCGATTTATTTACTGACAAACCTTTCCAAGCCTCGAAGCTTTTAAAACATCTTGAGAAGAAACATGACGTCGAGCTAAACGAAATCGGCGAGAACATGATACTTTGCATGATCAACAACATCAAGGTAGATTTGATCGCACATCAATATCCAAATGTCAGGCCAAGTCAAAATATAAACGGCATAAGGATGGCTTCCATGGAAGATATTGCAGCGATGAAGATCAATGCAATTGATAATTCGGGATCGCGCATCAAGGATTTTTATGACATTTACTATTTGCTCCGGGAATATAAACTGGAGTATATCCTTAATGCTTACACGGCAAAATATGACAATGTTGATGAAAACAGGGGCAGGCGGGCGCTACTTTATCATCATGACATCGACTTTACTGCAAAAATCCAATTGCTTGACATTAAACTTAAATGGAAGGAGGTCGTAAAGAGCTTGACAGACGCGGTACAGGCATACGATAGAGATAAGGCCCACAAGTTATTTGTGCAGAAACTGAAAGAAGCTATCAAACCAAATGAACATGGCTTTTCTACCGAGAGGACAGAGTTTGGTCAGTCTGAAATTGACAGTGACGAGGATTTACCAAAAAGGTCACGTGGGCTAAAAAGGTGAAGTGGAATAACCAGCTACAAAATAGCCAGATAGTTGTCAACCGATTGTATGATATTGGAAACGAATCCCTTGGCACCAACAACCTAAAAAATTATTCTACGCAAGCTAATAATATCTGAGCATATGAACTTTTGCGGAGTTTAACAAGCGCTTTTTCTTTTAATCTGCCTACGTGCTCTTTCTTAACATTCAACTAATTACCTAACTCTTCTAAAGTCAACGGCGAAGATTTACCAAACCAAAATACAGTCAATGAATTTACCGACCGTTTTAAAGATGCAGCGATCATTCCAACTAATCTTTCGCGTTATATTGAAATATTTCCGCGATCTGGTCTTTGTTATCCAAAATCCGCTGCCGCGTAAGGAAGGATCCATTGTACCACAATGCATAACCGTTCTTGAGTTTAATGGGTTTATCCAAATCATTTTGCGGGCATTTATAGGATACGAGCCACGTTATAAAGGCATTGGCTGCCGATTGATTAGCGAATGCCAGATTAGTTTCCTGCACCCCGAGCCCTGCGGCAAGGTTCCTGATCTTTATAAAGTTTTTGCCATAGTTGCCTGAATCGCTCTGGAATTTCAAACAACAATAAGGAGGGACAATATCCCTGGCTTTCATCAGGGTTACTTTTTTGCTTACCGTACCGGTTACGTATTTGACTTTATCATCCCATTCGTAAAACGTTTTGCCGCCTTTTTCCACATGCCTGTAAGCATAATCGTAAGACAAGACCGCGCAGATATTATGGATCGTTGTTTCCTTTGGCGCTAGGGCAATCGTTTCGTTTAAATGCACCTCGTCCGGAAGCAGGAAAAACCCCGAGTCATTTTTGGCCTTTGACAGCGTATATAGGACTTCGGGAACGGCGTCGAACTCCATCGTTACGTCCGCTGTGACGTTGCCGGCCAAATCCACTTCCCGCGTTCCTTCGGATTCCAGTTGCAAGGTCTTGTTGCTGATGCTCCCGTTCAATTGAATATACCGGTAGCGTACTCTCTGGTTTTCCACTTTGGAGGCACTGCCCGATACAGAAGCACCCGCCCCGCTTCCTCCCGTAAAGCCAGGTATATTACCGGCGTCAGCCGTTGCCGAAAGGGTCTGTTGAAAACTCACGTCCGCAATATTGATGCTGCCGTAGGCGGTGCCATACCTGTTCCAACTGGTGAATTTTATAGTCGAATATGGATCGTCCAGTGTGAGCCGGTATTTCAGGTATTCAATCCGGTCTGCGGGCGAGAAACCATCAGCCTTTCCCTGTATCTGGTCGTAGGGATGCCAGCGGGAGATCGAGAATACGATGCGGACGTCTTTCCGAACATAGTCCGCCGCACCGCCTGCTCCACCATCATCAGACAAATACTGGTTGTTCAGAATATCGGTAAACTTATCGTTGTCCTTATATCGTTCAGCCAGGATCTTTAATAAAGCTTTTTGCCCATCATCCTGAAGGTCCCAAAGGCTTTTATAAGATCCCGCGTGTGATGGCTCGGAAATCCGGCTGTCTGAAATATCCATCCTTACCCTGATGTTGTCTTCGTCGGCCCCTTCCGCCAAGAAAATTGGCTTTTCACGCTGTGTATGATCCACGCTGCTGTACCTTTTTACAGTAGTGCATGACACACTCAGGATCGCCAGGCCGATTACAATAATAATTTTGTTCATATGTGTTTCAATTTGGATGGCAAAAGTAATAGCGCGGACAGTGCAGGGCTATACGGGTTGTTACAAAGACTATAACTATTGTTTCACCTGAATTCAACTTTATATTGATGGTATACAGCAAAGTAATTTTAAAATAAGGTAAAGTAGTATGACGATAAAAACAAGAAAGTCATATAACATTGCGATTACTTCATTTTTACTATCTGTCTTTTTCAGGCAATGCTGTAAACCCGCAAACCCCAGGTACAGGCCGCCGGTAATTGCAGCTATCAAACGCCAATTGTCATTAATCACTGATAGTATCCCCATCATTCCCAGCGAAATATTTGCGAATCCCAGCTCCCTGATCACCACATAACTTTCTCTGTGTTTCAGGTTGAACAATTTTGTAGCAGTAAATTCGGGACTTGATGCCTGTTTCACCCCAGCCACAAAAAGGCGTATGCCGATGGCCCAAAAAACAAACCACTTCGCGGCAAGTTCCCAGTTAATTGTTGCCTTATTAATAATAAACTCACTGGTAATTGACAATAAAGGCAGTATAAATATCAAAGAGATATTCAGCAGGAGATAAAAATTATTTTCCCTTATTTTCAATTTAGTTACCGGTACGCCGGGCTTTATATTCTGTTCCATAAAATTTAATTTCGAACATTGATCCTTATGCTAAACTGTTGAGTTTACAGTAAGGATCAATATGTATATAGTCGTCTCCTTATTCTAAAAACTTATCATACTTCATTTGCTTGCGTACCGAATTGCAAACGTCTGTGAATAAAGGAACCCGGCCGCCCGGATTTTCCGTACGTGTATTGGCCGACCATATCAATTTATCATCCTGAACTGAATATACATTTACCTGTACATGCCAAATTCTATTCGTAGCAATATAACCTGGGCTGCCGGGATAGTAGTATGATGCTCCCCATCCACGACCCCAGTAGCCGCCCCATGCGTGATAGAATGTCGGGCCCTGACCAGGTACATAATGCTGATTCACATTTACATTGGTTTGGCGCATAATTACAATACCATCATATCCTTCAGTTTTAAGTTTTTGGTTATAAGATTCTTCATTTCTGAGAAGCGAATCTGTTCCAAACATTAAATAAGATTGAGTAGCTTTTCCGGGATACAGCGAGGCCATATAATCCTCTACCTGCCTGCGTACACCCTGATCCCAAATAAGTGCTGCAACGACAATTTTATGAACTGCAGGATCTTTTATGGTTGTATTTGGGTCTCGCCAGCTATCAACAATTTGTGTAGGAGTTGCGCAGCCAAAGAGGCCAGCAACAAGTAATACAAGAATGATTTTC
>JABDEQ010000116.1:0-5374 GCA_013286985.1 Bacteroidota bacterium
AGGTATACCGGATCGGTAAATTTGAGTCCATCATTGTTGAAAGATCACCTGAAAATTAATTTCAATTTTAAAGGTTCGCAAGTAAATCAAAGATTCGCTAACAACCAAAATTCAATTATAGCTGACGCAGTTGAGTTTAATCCAACAGTGCCCGTTACTTCATCAGCAGCGTTATATGCACCTTACGGTGGCTATTGGCAATGGACGGATCCAAACAACACACCAAGCGGATTAAAATCGTTGGCTCCTTTAAACCCAGTGGCATTGTTAGATCAAACTGACGACAAAAGTACTGTTTACAGGGCAATTACCAGTTTGGCGATAGATTATAAGGTTCATTTTTTCCCAGACTTACATGCCAATATCAATTTAGCATATGATGCATCAAAAGGATCTGGCAGCACAACAATTCCTCAAGATGCAGCTTCAAATATAGATGTTTCTCAAAACGGACAATTTTACAGCGGCAGCTATAACCCATACAATCAAAATTTACAAAACAAGCTTTTTGAAGGTTATTTAAGTTACAGTAAAGACGTAAAAAGTATTAAAAGCCATTTTGATGCTGTAGCAGGTTATTCTATACAGGATTTTATCAACAAAGGATCGAACGGCCTTTTTGAAGAAAATGGTTTGTATTACACTTCAGTATTTTCAAATGGTGTTATTAATACCAACTCAGCTAACAATTATAACAGCTATGAGTACCTGATCAATGAATTTATAATGACCTCTTTTTATGGAAGATTTAATTATAATTATGACGGAAAATATTACTTAACAGGAAGTGTTCGTAGTGATAACTCAACTAAATTTGCTCCGGGCACCCGTACGGGAACGTTTCCATCAGCTGCATTGGCATGGAAAATCAATAATGAAGATTTTCTAAAGGGAAACAATACGCTATCAACACTTAAACTGCGGGTAGAATACGGTGTTACCGGTAATCAGGAAGGAATTGGTGATTATGATTATCTATCGCAATATAGCTTAAGTAACAGTACAGCTCAATATGCCTTTGGTAGCACAAGTTATAATTTATATCGCCCGGGTGCTTTCTATCCTGGCAGAACATGGGAAACCACTAATGCAACCAATATTGGTTTAGATTATGGCTTTTTAAATGATCGCATTACAGGTTCAATAGACTATTACTACAACAAAACAAAGAATCTATTAGCAATTATCCCACAGGCAGCTGGAACAAATTTCAGCAATCAAATTGTTGGTAACGTTGGTAACATGGAAAATGATGGTTTAGAATTTAGCGTTAACGCCAATCTGATCAATACAAGCCAGATCAGTTGGACAGCTAATTTTAATGTTTCATTTAACCACAACAAAATAACTAATTTATCGGCTCTTCCTAACGCAAGTACCCAGTTGCCTGTTGGCGGCATTTCAGGTGGTACAGGAAACTTTATAGAAATTGATCAGCCAGGTTATGCCAGGAATACATTTTATGTATATCAACAAGTATATGGAACAAATGGCAAACCACTTGATGGCGTATTTACGGACAGAAACGGTGATGGCATAATAAACAACCAGGATCTTTATCATGACTACAGCCCTGATCCAAAACAAATTTTTGGAATTAGTTCTGATTTCAGATACCAAAAATGGAATGTTGGTTTTGTAGCGCGTGCAAATTTAGGCAACTACATTTACAACAACGTAGCATCAAGCACCGGCATTCAACGTAATATTCTTAATCCTCTTGGTATTATTAACAATGGATCAACTGATGTATTGACAAGTGGACTTACAGGTAACGGCAGCAATGATTTGTTATCAAGTTATTATATTCAAAATGGTTCTTTTTTAAGAATGGATAATGTTCATATTGGCTATAACTTTGGAAAAGTCTTTAAAGGAGTTGGCGATCTGAGAGTAAGCGCTAACGTACAGAATGTATTTATCATTACTGATTATAAAGGTGTTGATCCTGAAATTCCAAATGCAGGTACAGCTAACGTAGGTGTTTATACACCAGGTATAGATAACAACTTTTATCCGCGACCCAGAACATATGTATTAGGTTTAAACCTTGACTTAAAATAATTGGAACTGATTATAATAGAAAGACATTGATATGAAAAGGAATTTAATAAAGTTTATTTTAATCGGCGGGATTTTATCCAGTGGATTAATGTCGTGTGATAAGAATAAAATTCTTACACCGAATTATCAAGTAACCTCACAGCAGGTTTACAGCACCCCTACCGGCTATTCACAAGCTATGGCTAAAGTATATGGTGCATTTGCGCTTACCGGCAACCAGGGACCAGCCGGAAGTCCGGATATTGCAGGAATTGATGAAGGAACGTCAGACTTTTTCCGCTTATACTGGTATGCACAAGAATTGCCTACCGATGAAGCCGTAATTGCCTGGGGCGACCCCGGTGTGCCTGATATGCACCAAATGAGTTGGTCGTCATCAAACACAATTCTCTTAGGCTTGTATGAGCGTTGTATTTATCAAATAACATTGGCTAATGAGTTTATAACGCAATCAACGCCTGCTATGCTTGCAAGCCGAGGAATTACCGGAGCCGACGCAACAAATATTGGTTATTACCGCGCTGAAGCCCGTTTTTTAAGAGCATACCAATATGCTAACTTAATGGATTTATTTGCGCAACCTCCGTTTGTTACCGATGCAACGCCTATTGGTTCTGCCATCCCTCCGCAAACTACCCGTGCGGCTCTTTTTAGTTATGTTGAAAGTGAGCTTAAGGCCATTGATCCATTAATGGTAGCTCCGCAAAAAAATCAATATGGCCGTGCAGATGAGGCCGCAGTTTGGGCGTTACTATCGCGTATCTACCTTAACGCGCAAGTTTATACCGGTACAGCACGTTATACAGACGCAATAACCTATTCACAAAAAGTTATTGCTGCTGGTTACTCGTTAATTGGCAACTATGATAACCTGTTCTTGGCCGACAATAATCTAAATACAAGCGAAAATATTTTTTCTATCGAATATGACGGAAACACCATACAAGGTTATGGCGGTACTACCTTCATGACGCATGCGCCGGTTGGTGGTTCAATGCCGTCTGCAAACTTTGGTATCAGCGGTGGTTGGTCAGGTGTAAGGGTAACCAGCAACCTGGTTAATCTGTTCCCGGCAAATGCTAACACCACTTTCCCTAACAATGGCAACCCGGATACACGTGCCGAGTTTTGGACCCAGGGTCAAAACCTTGCTATTAATGATGTTACCAATTTTACAGATGGTTACGCTGTTAATAAATGGCGAAATGTAACAACTTCAGGAGCGCCAGGGTCAAATTTAAGCTACTCTGACGTAGATGAACCTATATTCCGTTTACCTGAAATGTATCTGAATTATGCAGAAGCTGTATTAAGAGGCGGCACCGGAGGCGATGCAGGTACGGCACTTAGCTATATTAACCTGATGCGTACGCGTGCATATAGCAACACTGCAGCCGGAAATATTACCGCAGGCGAACTTACACTCGACTTCATCCTTGACGAAAGAGCCCGTGAGTTATATTGGGAAGGGTTTAGACGCACAGATTTAATTCGCTATGGTGAATTTACAAGCAGTACCTATTTATGGCCATTTAAAGGTGGTGTTAAGACAGGTACCAGTGTTCCTGATTACCGTAACATTTACCCAATACCTGATCAGGACAGATTGGTTAATCCAAATCTTCACCAAAATCCAGGCTATTAATAACATAGCAGCTTGGTATAAGGACTCAGCTGCATTAACAATTAAATTCAGTTAAAAATATTAATATGAAAAATATTCTGACAAAATTCATGGCATTAAGCAGTATAGGTTTGCTTATGCTATCGGCTTGTAAAAAGAATGAACCTTTGGTGGTTTCCAATGGAGGTAAAGCGGGTACACTTACAGCTACAGCCACAACGCTTGCATTAGATAAAACCAAACTTACAGACACTACTACTGTCATTCGATTCAATTTCAACGCCGCTAACTATGGTTATAGCGCGGCAATTGCCAATACACTGCAAATTGATTTGCCGGGCGATAATTGGAAAAATCCAACATCGGCTACTTTAGCTACTAAAGTGTATTCGCAAGGCTACTCAACAGCCGAATTTAACGCGCTTCTGTTAAAATTAGGGGTCCCCGCCGGCACTGCAACAGCTATTCAGGTTAGAATCGCGTATTCTATCTCGTCGGGTATTACTCCGGTTTACTCTAACGTCGTAGACATGAATGTGACCGCATTTAATTTAACCTCGTACGTATATGTGCCGGGAGCATATGAAGGATGGTCAAATCCAGGCCCTGCTGAAGATAGTTTAGTGTCCGTAACAGGCAATGGAGTTTATACTGGTATAATCAACTTTACAGCTGGTAATAATCAATTTTTGATTGTTCCCGTAAAAAATTGGAATAACAAATATGCTACCAGTCAGGGCGCTGCAACCGGAACTTCGGCTACCTATACGGTAGCCTACAATGGAGCAAATAACTTTTATGCTCCTGCCACGCCGGGATATTATTTAGTTACGTTCAATTTAAATACCAACACATTAACAATTGTACCGGCCGATTTCTATAGTGTTATTGGGGACGCGGCTCAAGGTTGGAGTACCGATGTTCCGATGAAGTATGTTAACGATGGTAATCAAAACTGGGTAGCTACGCTTCCGTTAGTTTCTACCGGTTCGTTTAAAGTACGGCAGGACGATGCCTGGACCTGGAGCTGGGGACTTCCTAAATCAGGTTCGGCGGGATTTGGTACTACAGGTGTTTTAAATGATTCAAGTAATAATAATATTTCTATCACTACAAATGGCAGTTATACTGTATCGTTCAACCAGGCCGCAACGCCATTTGGAACAACGCCCACGGTAACCGCAAATTACACGGTTACACCGTAACAAATATTTTGAGAGTTGATTAATTGATTAGAAAGCCCGTTTGGTTAAAACCAGCGGGCTTCTTTATTTAGCATCAAATACCAAAAACAAAAAAGCAACACAATTTTATAATTGTGCTGCTTTCTGTTTATAACTGCTATAATCCGTGGAACGAATCAGCAGTAAATTCCTATCTATTCTTTATATCAACATATTCGCGGTTTACTGCCCCGCTGTAAATCTGACGCGGACGGCCAATAGGTTCTTTATTGTCTTTCATTTCTTTCCACTGCGCAATCCATCCCGGTAAACGTCCTAAAGCAAACAATACCGTAAACATATCAGTTGGGAAGCCTAATGCCCTGTAAATAATGCCCGAATAAAAGTCAACATTCGGGTATAATTTGCGCTCAACAAAATATGGGTCTTTTAAAGCCACTTCTTCAAGCCTCTTAGCTATATCAAGCACCTCGTCGTTAATACCCAATTTTTCAAGGATATC
>JABDEQ010000116.1:5384-5859 GCA_013286985.1 Bacteroidota bacterium
GGATTAACAAATTGCGATTCAAATGAATTATTCCTGAACCAGTTGGTGAACAGCACTTTTAAATCTTCGGTAATAAAATTGTCCAGCCACTTCTTCAAGCCTCTTAGCTATATCAAGCACCTCGTCGTTAATACCCAATTTTTCAAGGATATCATCACATGCCTTTTTAATGATCTTGGCACGCGGATCAAAGTTTTTATATACACGGTGACCAAATCCCATTAAACGGAAAGGGTCGTTCTTATCTTTTGCTTTGGCTATCCACTTATCAGTATCCCCACCATCTTCTTTTATTTGCTCAAGCATTTCAATCACTGCCTGATTGGCACCGCCATGCAACGGGCCCCAAAGGGCAGATATACCGGCAGAAACCGATGCATAAATATTTGATTCGGACGAACCAACTATACGCACTGTTGAAGTAGAGCAATTTTGTTCGTGATCGGCATGCAAAATCAGCAAAGTGTTCATTGCG
>JABDEQ010000117.1 GCA_013286985.1 Bacteroidota bacterium
AATGCATTTACGTTAACGCCGCTCGCAGAGTTAACTCACCCGAACATCGCTCCGCTCGTTCACCCTCTCTTTTGCAAGCAAAAAAGAGGGTTGGAAAAAATATTATTGCAAAAAAAATCCCCCCGATTTACATCGGGGGGATTAAATATTTAAGCTCCTAAAGCTACCCGCTTAAAGGCGGTAACGGTTAGGCCTTTTTGAACAGTTTCAAGGAACTGTGCAACGTTCTTAGATGAGTCTTTAACAAACTCCTGGTTTAGCAGGGTGCTGTCTTTATAAAATTTATTCAATTTACCGGCGGCAATTTTTTCAACCATTTCTTCTGGTTTACCTTCTGCGCGGATCACATCTTTAGCAATCTCCAGCTCACGCTCAATTGTTGAAGCATCAACACCATCTTTATCAATGGCAATTGGGCTCATTGCAGCAATTTGCATGGCTACGTCTTTACCAGCTGCATCGGCATCGGCAGCGTTAGCGCTTAAAGCTACCAATACACCTAAACGGAAGTTACCGTGGATGTAAGCAATAACTTTTTCGCCAGCAACAACTTCGTATTTTGATACCCCAATTTTCTCGCCGATTTTACCGGTTTTGTCAATAATAGCCTCACCAATTTTCTGACCATCAACAGTCAGTTCGCTTAATGCTTCAAGGTTTGCAGGATTATTTTCAACAGCAGTTTCAGCTATCGCATTAGCAAAAGCAACAAACTCGGCGTTTTTAGCAACGAAGTCAGTTTCGCAGTTTAATTCAATAATTACACCGCGTTTGCCATCAGCGCTGGCACGGGCAATAACCACACCTTCGTTTGATTCTCTGTCCTGGCGGCTTGCTGCTACTTTAGCACCTTTTTTTCTTAAAAAATCTATGGCTGCTTCAAAGTCACCATTAGTTTCGGTTAATGCTTTTTTGCAATCCATCATACCGGCACCAGTTTGCTGGCGCAGTTTGTTTACGTCGGCTGCAGATATTTGTACTGTAGACATTGTTTTTTTATGTTTTTATGGATGAAAGTTACGTTTTGTAAACCGAAGCAAAATTAAATAGCCCGGTTACAACTCACAACCGTTTATTGTTATATTATAGTTAAGGGTTGTATATTGATGTTATAAAACTATAGCATGCAACACACAACCCTTACCATACTATTTATTACTCTTCTGATTTCTCAGCAGTAGGCTCTTCAGTTGCAGCTTCAGCTTCAACAGCTACCTTACGGTTTCTTTTTCCGCCTTCGTTTGCCGAACGGTCAGTTACTTCAGGAGCATCAGCTTTCGCTTTAGCAACTGCTGCTTCTTTTTCAGCTTCGTCTTCTTTCTCACGTTTGCGCTCGTCCAAACCTTCAACTATAGCCTGGATAATGATACCGGTAATCAATGAAATTGATTTGGTAGCATCATCATTTGCAGGGATAGGGAAATCGATGTTTGAAGGATCAGAGTTGGTATCAACCATAGCAAATGTAGGGATGTTCAACTTTAATGCTTCTGATACAGCGATGTGTTCTTTCTTAACGTCAATCAAAAACAATGCAGCCGGTAAACGGTTAAGGTCGGCAATACCGCCCAACAAAGTTTCTAATTTGATACGCTCACGCTGAATCATCAGTCTTTCTTTTTTAGAAAGGTTGCTGTAAGTACCGTCTTTAGTCAATTTATCGATGTTTGACATCTTTTTGATCGACTTACGCACGGTAGCGAAGTTGGTTAACATACCACCTAACCATCTTTCGGTGATGAAAGGCATGTTTACCGTTTTTGCATAATCAGCTACGATATCTTTCGCTTGTTTCTTTGTAGCTACGAATAATACTTTACGACCTGATTTTACAATTTGTTTTATAGCTGCAGCAGCTTCTTCAACCTTAGTTAAGGTTTTATTTAAATCGATAATGTGAATACCGTTACGCTCCATGAAAATGTACTGTGACATTTTCGGATCCCATTTGCGGGTAAGGTGACCAAAGTGTACACCTGCATCCAGTAAGTCCTGATATGTTGTTCTTGCCATTTTGTTGTCCTCCTTTGATTAACGTTTACTGAATTGGAATCTCTTACGTGCTTTCTTGCGTCCTGGTTTTTTACGCTCAACCATACGGTCGTCACGTGTCATGATACCTTTAGCGCGCAGAGCTGGTTTCTTATCAGCGTCGAGTTCAACAATTGCTTTCGCGATAGCTAAACGAACGGCCTCAGCCTGTCCTTTTACACCACCACCTGCAACATTTACTTTAACATCAAATTTTCCGGTTGAACCAGAAACCTCAGTGCTCTGAGTAACGATGTACTGTAATGGCAAGGTAGGGAAGTATTCTTTGTAATCTTTACCGTTTACGGTAATTGCGCCGTTGCCATCTGTTAAATAGATGCGTGCAACTGCTGTTTTTCTTCTGCCCGAAGTGTTAGTTGTTGGCATTTCTTTTCTCCTTAAAATTTAAAAGTTAAATGGTTGTAGGGTTTTGTGCTGCATGAGGATGCTCAGCGCCTGCATAAACATGCAAATTGCCAAACAATGCTTTGCCCAAACGACTTTTAGGTAACATACCACGTACCGCTTTTTCAATTACGCGGGTTGGATGCTTTGCCATTAACTCCTTAGGAGAAATGAAACGCTGACCACCTGGGTAACCAGTGTAAGAAACATAGCGTTTGTCGCTGAATTTGTTTCCGGTCAGTTTTACCTTGTCTGCATTAATAACAATCACGTTATCACCGCAGTCTACGTTTGGGGTAAAATCAGGCTTGGTTTTTCCACGGATGATCATTGCGATCTTTGTAGACAAGCGCCCCAAAATCTCGCCCTGTGCGTCAATAACAACCCATTGTTTGTTGACGGTTTTTTTGTTGGCTGAGACAGTTTTGTAACTTAACGTATTCACTTGCTTTAAATTAAATTTATTAAACGTTTATTATACCCCGCATTTTCGGGACTGCAAAGATACAGTTATTTATTTAACTGTCAAATGGTTTTTGAGGAATTGTGCGTTATGGCATTTTGTTTTATATCAAAGGGTTAGGTAGTACCTATAAAAATATAATTATTGAACAATACAGCGGTTAAAACTCGTTAAGTTTTTAAGAATTGTTAACAGGGCGTTCCAGCCGTGATAGAACGGCGGGCCGTGCTATCCGTTCATACGCCTGCAGGCATTAGGCACGGGCCGGTATCCACTGCTATCCCTAACGCAAAGCATTTAGGGTAAATTATGAGAAGAAAACTATTGGAATAACGATGAAATGAAGAAGCTGGCCAGTGAAGGGATAAAAACTGTATAGTTTTGCCTCCTGGCTATGAATTAATTTAAAATCGGTTCAGCACAATTCCACATCTTCATAAATCTAAAATATTCATCACTGCTATATAAAGCTTCCATATGCTTAGAATTGTATGGCTCATTTTTATCCCATTCTTTCTGGTTTTGGCTTAACTGTATATTGGCAACGGAATCAAGTTTAATATTTAGAAATCTTTTCCTGGGATTAACCTTAATTAAATACCCCACCTTAGTATGGGGGTTTAATAAAACAACTAACATTACCAATGTATCTTTTGGTACGGTCCAAACAAACCTTCCGTCTTTGTCAGCATAAGTTAAATATGTCAAAGGATAAGTGGATACAGTACATGTATTGCAAGGCTGTTTATTAATAGTAATTCGGCCTTTAACAGCATAAAACTGCATTCCTGAAGTTTGTTAAGCCACAGATACTATATTTATAAATAATAAGCACAGGAAAAAGAAATGCTTCATAAAAAATAAATATAAAGATTTTAAGCCGAGGTTATTTATTTAACGGTTGCTTGCAAGCTAACATCCATCATCAAAAACCTAACTCCACCACCCTAATACCATGGCTCCAGCCGTTTCAAATCGTGGATACTTATTGAAGTAATATCTCTTTGGGTATACACCGGAATCCTTAATATACAACTGATATTGGTTTCCAGACTATTGGATGTTAGTTCTGTATCATAACGCGGGTTGGTTCCGGATAAAAACTTTACTTCTTTGTTGTTATCAATAAAGCTAAATACAATATTCACCATACCAATAAAACCAATATGATTGGCGGCAATATAGCGCAGCAGCACCGGCGCAGCGTTATACACATAATTATATCCGCTCGGGTCGGTCATATCGCGCCCCAGGTGATTTTTCACCACTTCTTTATCGTAAACCTTAATCTGGTCGATAGAATCAAATTGCCTGTAGTCTAAATAAGACTCCATTTCCATCAACGGAAACACGGCCTTACCTTCATCTTCCTCATCATCGTTATAAAGCCTGCGATATTGAATATAGCGCACTTTAGCCTGATTAACATGCTCGTACAGAAAGGTAAATTCTGCAAATAAATGATCGGTTTTGGTATAAACTTTCAGGGTTCTGTCCATAATAAGGTTAGGATTCAGTAATAAATTATAGGCTAAAATAAGGCTTTATTTCATTTATCTGGCGGTATTCGCTTAAATCAGGATTTCTTTCCCGAAATTAAAATAGCGGAGAATTGGAGTTCAAGATTGGTTTCACCAAATTGCATGATCACTTGTTTTTCCATCTCCCGGGCAACAATATCAACATCCGCCGGGTTTTTAGCCGCCACAGCACTGCCAAGCGCATGCTTCAGGAAGTAGCCGTTTACAATTTCTTCTGCCGAAGGCGCCCCGGTTTTTAAGGAAACCCGGTTAGTTTCAACACCAACAAAGCCGGTTTCTTCCATCCAGTCTTTCAATACCGAAGCATCAAATAATGAAAACGGTATCAGGAATCGGGATGTATCTTCATCTTTAAAATAAGGCAGAATAATATCGTTAAAAACCAGCTTGAGCAACGGGGTATTTTCGGTTTTGTCCCAGGTGTTAAAAATAAATCGTCCTCCGGGCTTTAATACTCTCAGTGCTTCACTTAATCCCTTTTTCTTATCCTGTAAAAACATCAAACCAAACTGACATACCACCAAATCGAATGTGTTATCAGCAAAAGATAAATTTTGCGCGTCCTCAATTCCAAACACAACCGAACCATCATTTAACTTACCTTCCGCAACGCTCATCATATCGGCATTAAAATCGGTTGCTATCAGTTCAACGTCCGGCGCAAAATGATTCCGCAGATGCCGGGTTACCCGGCCGGTTCCGCAGGCAATCTCCAACACAGCTTTTACGCCTTCGGTATTTATTCGTGATACCAGGTCCACAGCGTATGGTTCAAACATCATTGGCCCCAGGTATCTATCGTAATTTAAAGCCAGCTCGCCCGAAAATTTGAAAGCATCCTTTTCCATTTCCTATCTATTTAATATGCTTTGTAAGATAGCAATTCCTCATCGTTAACTAAAAGCGGGCTTTAATACTCTCAGTGCTTCACTTAATCCCTTTATATTTCTGCCTTGCTGTGCCTCTTTTTGGCGCAGGTTAGTGCACAAAGTCTATACATCCCGCGTGATGTTAAAAAAGCCTATAAAAATCAAACCCGCTCAACGGATGGCAAGCCCGGTAAAAATTACTGGCAAAATCATAGCCGCTATAATATTGCCATAACTGTTGCGCCACCCAGCCACACAGTTAATGGGACTGAACAAATTACTTATTTTAATAACAGCCCCGATACGCTTAAAACACTCAATATAAAGCTGATTATGAACATTCACCGGGCAGGGGCAACCCGGTTCAGAGGCACCACGCCCGATTACATTACGCCCGGCATGCAGATTGACTACATCGCTGCAAACGGATCGACAAAACAGTGGGATAATGCCGCGGCGAGTTCAACTAACCAGGATCTGCCTTTATCAACA
>JABDEQ010000118.1 GCA_013286985.1 Bacteroidota bacterium
CGATACTTACCCAACTGCAATGCATATTGCGGCCTATAAAATGGTGATTGATGTAACCATTCCAGGGATTGAGAAACTGCGCGATACATTGAAAGCAAAATCAGAAGCTTTTAAAAGCGTGGTTAAAATTGGCCGCACTCACCTGATGGATGCTACGCCGCTTACTTTAGGTCAGGAATTTTCTGGCTATGTATCGCAATTGGATCACGGTTTAAGAGCATTGAGAAATACACTGGATCACCTGTCTGAACTGGCTTTGGGTGGTACAGCCGTTGGTACTGGCATCAATACACCAAAAGGATACGATGTAAAGGTGGCCGAATATATTGCCAAATTTACTAATCTGCCTTTCCGCACAGCCGAAAATAAATTTGAAGCATTGGCTGCACATGATGCTATTGTGGAAAGTCATGGTGCTTTAAAACAAATTGCAGTATCGTTAATGAAGATTGCTAATGATATCCGCATGCTGGCTTCGGGCCCGCGCTCGGGTATTGGCGAAATTCATATACCTGATAATGAGCCTGGATCATCAATCATGCCGGGCAAGGTAAATCCAACCCAAAATGAAGCGGTTACCATGGTGGCCGCACAGGTTATGGGCAATGATGTTACCATTTCAATAGCAGGATCAAACGGGCATTACGAATTGAACGTTTTTAAACCGGTTATGGCAGCTAACTTCCTGCAATCGGCACGTTTGATTGGCGATGCCTGCGTTTCCTTTAATGATCATTGCGCTGTTGGTATTGAGCCAAACTATGCAGGTATCAAAAAGCACCTTGAAAACTCGCTGATGTTGGTTACAGCACTGAACCCGCATATCGGGTATGAAAATGCTGCAAAAATCGCCAAAAAAGCATTGAAAGAAAACCTGTCGCTGCGTGAAGCTGCTCTTGGCCTTGGTTTATTAACCAATGAGCAGTTTGACCAATGGGTACGCCCCGAAGATATGATAGGAAGCTTAAAATAAGAGCATAAATGCCTCACCCAGCCCCTCTCCAATGGAGAGGGGCTTTGATAAATCGCTTGTAAAATATGCAAAAACTTTCCGGCTTTCGGTTTCCAGCTTTCTTTTTTGCTTTCAGCTTTTTGCTTTCAGCTTTCAGCTTTTCCTGTAAATTTAACCCCAACATGCAAACGCCGGGCGAAGGTTATTTACAGGGTGAATGGCAGCAGGACTCCATCCCTAAACAAAAACAACTGGTTACCTATTCTCTTTACCATCTTAAATTTAGCTGCGATTCTTTTTTTGTGTCGATTAGTTCCTTCAGTAAAGTAAATACCGGGCCCGATAGCTGCATGAACAGCGGCCATTGGACGGAATACTGTAAAGGTACTTACGATCAAAAAAGTAATACTTTGCATTTAAAGGGGCAGTTTTGCAATGCCGATATGAGCATTAAAGATGATAAGGGCTGTTTCCGTTCAGGCGATTATGAAGAACTTTTTAAGGTGAGTAAGAAGACCGATTCGCTGGTTCAGCTGGTTAGCACTACAAATATTATCCCTATAAACGCACGTTTAATTAAAAAAACATCCTGTACTCCAAAACCATTGTAAAATGAAAAACTTTTTGAAAAAACTATTAATGGTAATAGCGGTATTTTACCTGCCTTTACAATCCATGGCATGGGGTACCCAGGGCCATCGCATTTGCGGACAAATTGCCAACAACTATTTAACGCCAAAGGCTCGTAAAGCTATAGAGGCTATTTTGGGTAACGAATCAATTGCTATGGCAAGCAACTGGGCCGATTTCATTAAATCAGATCCTGCATTTAGCTATTTATCGTCATGGCATTACATTGATTTTGATAAGGCATACAGCTATCCCGAGATGGTTGATTTTTTGAATCATGATACCAATACAGATGCTTATACTAAGCTGAACTTTTTAATTGGCGAATTAAAAAAAACTGATTTAAGCAAAGAAAATAAATTGCTTTATATGCGCATGCTGATTCATATTATTGAAGACGTACACCAGCCAATGCATACCGCCCATGCTGATGACAAAGGTGGCAACGATTTTAAAGTAAACTGGTTTAGCACTTCAACTAACCTGCATTCTGTTTGGGATTCGCAGCTGATAGATTTTCAGCAATTAAGCTATACCGAGTATGCAACATGGATTAACCACAGTACTTTAGCACAACGCGCTGCATGGCAAAAAGAGCCAATTAGTCAATGGTTGTTTGAATCGAACCAGATAGCTGAAAAGTTGTATACCGAAATAAAACCCGGCGATACACTGAACTACAAATACAATTTTACCCATATTGAAATAGTGAACCAGCAACTACTTAAAGCAGGAGTAAGGTTAGCCGGTGTGCTGAACGCCATTTTTGGATAATTGATTGGGTTAAATATTATTCTCATTTTAAAATATCTCCATAGCGATGGGTTTTAAACCCATCGCTATTTTAATGAACTAATAAATGAAGATATTAATGGTTTGCCTGGGTAATATTTGCCGGTCGCCGTTGGCACATGGCGTATTGGAACACATGGCAATTGAACAGGGATTAAACTGGGAAGTTGATTCGGCAGGTACAGGTAACTGGCATGTTGGCCAAGGGCCCGACCGGCGTTCGGTCCGCACTGCACGTGAGCACGGTGTGGATATTAGCAAACAAATTTGCAGGCAGTTTAAAACAAGTGATTTTGATGAGTTCGACCATATCTTCGTGATGGACAAGAATAACCTGAGCGACGTGCTGGCACAAGCCCGCAACAAAGCCGACGAACAAAAAGTAAAGCTGCTGCTGGGCAATAAAATTGTGCCTGATCCATATTATGATGACAGTCAGTTTGAGCCGGTTTACACCATGATAGCGGCAGCCTGCAAAAATATTGTTAAGCAATTGGCTTAAATATGAACTGTAATTGGGCTAATTGCGTATAACTATCTGTATTTTTAGGCGTATTTTTATCGTAAATCAATTGACCATACCGCCCAATAAATGATTTTACACTCAATATGTACTTTGGCTTATAGCCACGTTGTAAATATGATCTATTTGTATTTAGGACCTGGTATGGATAGTGGGGTGATATCAATGATTGTTGCCTTTTTAATATCTACTATCACTTTTTTAGTTTCAATAATTTGGTATCCAATTAAAAAGACAACTAATTTTTTTAAAAGCATATTTAATAAAGCTCCATCTCCATCTACAATAAAAAAAGACAATCCTGATGATAAATAACCGCAAAGGATTTATCTTGTTGTTTTTAACTATAGGCTATGTCTCTGAATAATTATTCCAGCGCTTCAAAAGTATTGCATCAGAGCTATTTGAATAATTACCTGGTTGCAAAAACCAGTTTCGATCTGGAAAAATTAATCTACCTAAAAAAAGCCCAAAGAAATACTTTAAGCGAAGCAGTGTTTGTTACAGGCCTTGCCAGAGCGGGTACTACAGCCTTGTTCAATGCACTTTATAATACCGGCAGTTTTGGGTCATTGACATATGCAGATATGCCCTTTTTGCTGATGCCAAATTTGGCTAAGCTTTTTTATAATGTTCCGCCTTCGGCATTTGTAGAACGTGCACATCAGGATGGGCTCATGATTAACAATAAAAGCCCTGAAGCATTTGACGAGTTTTTTTGGAAGGTGTTTTTAAACAATAAATACATACAAGAGGATAAACTTGTGCCTCATTTGGTTGATGCCACGATAATTGAAGAATATAAAAAATACATGCAGCTGGTGGCCTATAGTTGCCAAAGCACCGGGTATTTAAGTAAAAATAACAACAATATACTCCGAATAAACTCCTTATTAACAGCATTACCGGAGGCGAAGTTTGTTGTATTGTATAGAGATCCATTAAGTCATGCGCAGTCTTTATTAAATCAGCACATCAATTTTTCCAATTTGCAGCAGCAGGAACCTTTTGCGGTTGAATACTTTAATTATCTTGGTCATCATGAATTTGGGCTAAATCACAAGCCCTTTGTTTTTGATGAGGTGCAAGGTCTGAAGAGCAATGCAGATGATATTAACTACTGGTTGCAAAATTGGAATAGCTATTATTCATTTTTATTGGCAAATTATAATGAAAGATTGCTTTTAGTTGCGTTTGAAGATCTTTGCAAAGATCCTGGTTTAATTGCAGATTATTTAAACTGCCATATTAAACTAAAAACACCGGTTATTATTACAGAAAAACATACTCCAAAGGCTGTCCCGGTTGTTGAATATGATACAGGCATTTATAATAAGTGCATGGAAATTTATAATATGCTTAATTCAAAAAAAACCTATGGCGTTTAATAGCCGGAAATTGAAATGAAAAAAGTGATAAAATATTTCAGGATAGGATATCTTTTAGTAATGGCATTGATGTTAATTGCCTGGTTGGTTAGATATAGCGTGTTGGCAGAGAATGGGATTAATCCTAAAATTGAAAAGGCCATTGTCGACTTTGCGGCATTTCCGACTACGGTACATACCTTTTTTCGTTCAAATGGAACAACGGACGTTCGTTACCTTCCAGATACTACAACTAAAGCGGGGCTTCATTGCTTTGTTGATACGGCACAAATTCCTAAAGGTTATTTGCTTATTTCCACATTTAAGGATAATAAGGAGCTAGAAATTAAGCTGCTGGATTTAAGGAAAAATATTTTTGTTAAAAAGTGGCATGTGAATCCGGATACTATTTTGCATTACGATCTTCATTCGCAACTGAATCGTAATAATATCAGGTTGTTTCATCCCTTGCTTTTGAAGGACTCCTCATTAATATGCAATACAGACTATTTTTTATTTAAAATAAATAAGGATTCGAAAATTGTATGGGTAAACAAGAGTTTTTTTCATCATTCTATTGAATATGCTAACGACTCTTCCGTTTGGGCCTGCGAAACAATGGCTAATAAAAAGGCCGATTACAAGCTTAGCTCTAAAGACACATTGATAAATAGTGCAATCAGCTTAGTTAATACCAACACCGGCAAAATCGAGTTTGAAAAAACCATTTATGAAATTTTGAATCAAAATGGTTATGCTTATTTATTGGCAATAGGCCCTTTTGAACGCGATGCATTTCATTTAAATGAAATTTATCCAGCATTGAAGGATGGAAAATATTGGAAAAAAGGCGACCTATTAATTTCTTTGAGACAAAAAAGTGCTGTCCTTTTGTATCGCCCATCCACCAATAAAATTTTGTGGCTGCAAATGGGGCCATGGGGCAATCAGCATTGTAGTACTTTTTTGAACGACGAAAGCATTATGGTTTTTGGTAACGATGTAGTAAGAAATGACCGATACATAGGTTTCTTACACAAACACAATAATATTTACACCTATAACTTTAAAAATAACGTTACTGATACTCCTTACAGCAAAATGATGCAGATGTTGAGGCCAAGAACATTTACCGAAGGACGGTGCACCGTTTTGCCCAATAACGATATTTTACTTGACGAATCGGATAGGGGCAGGGTGTATATTTTTGATCAAAATAAGTTAAAACTTACTTATTGCGACCGGATTGACAGTAAGCATATTAGAATATTGAGCTGGGTTAGATATGTACCCAATTAAGAACCGGCCAATTTCTCAATTCTGAAATAAGCAAGCTCTTCGCCGTCTCTTTTAAAATTGGCCATCCGTTTTAAACCAGCTTTTTCAAGCACTTTTTGCGAGCCGGTGTTTTCAAGCGTGGTTACGGCAACAATTTCATGAGCGCCGGTGTGCGTAAATCCGTAAGCTACCATTATATGGGCCATTTCGCTTGCTATTC
>JABDEQ010000119.1 GCA_013286985.1 Bacteroidota bacterium
AATCTATTGATTGAAAAATTGATAATAATTTAAGAAATTAATTCGAAAACCTTAAATATTAATATTAACTATTGTTTTGTGAAAATACATTTATTTTTTTGTTCTATAATATTTATTTTTCTATTGGGTTTTGAAGGAGTTGCTACCGCAGCCAATACCTATACCTGGACCGGTGGTAATTCTACCTGGAATACCGCTACAAACTGGCTTTTAAATGGCAATACGCAAACCAGTTCAGGATCTTATCCCGGGCAAAGCGGCTCTACCGATATTGTCAATTTCAATACTTCCAACTTCACTGCTACCGTGCCGTCGTCACTAACACTTACTGTCGCAACGCTTAATACAACGCTTAATACCAACGGAAGTGCGGGTGTTAGTGGTGTAACCGTAAGTGTGAGTTCCGGAAGTACACTTACCATAAATAGCGGGGTTTCCATGGCTCAACCAAGTAGTGCTGCCGTTTGTCTTACATTTGCCGGCGCCGGCAAAACAAATATAGCCGGAACAATAACTGCCCCGCAAGCGGCTTCATTATCAATATCTTCCGGTGCCAATGTTTATTTTAACGCCATCACTTTAAATACCACTAATTCGGTTGTATTAACAAATAACGGAACACTGAATATTTTATCAGGATCTATTCTGAATTTAGGTTTTGCGGCATCTATAGTTAATAACGGAACACTTAATTCAAAGGGAGCAACTTTTAATCTGACGTCTGGTACTACTTATGTTTTTAACAATTCGGGCACGGTGCGAGATCATGGCTCAACTTTTTCTGTTACCGGGCAAACGGTAAGTATGATTAATTCCGGCTCATCTGCTTCATTTTATGGAAGTGGCACAACAATAACCGATGCATCAAACGGAAGTAATACTTTTACCATCACTAACTCCAGTTCTGCTGTTTTTACGCTTGACTCGGCCGCCGTCTTAACTTTGAATCAGCAAACTGACGCCTTCAAAAATAGCGCTACTTTTTCAGCAAGTTTAATCAATGCAGGCTGTACAATTAATTTGGGAGGACAGGGTGCCTCTTTTGCAAATACCGGGACGGTTAACATGGGCCCCGGTTCTGTTATTAACCCATCCGGAACCAATGTTATCGTATCCAATTCAAGTTCAGGTACATTTACGTTAATGTCAAGTGCTGCGGGCTCAGCAGCAATTGGTGTTTTGAGTTCCTCTGCATCCTGTTCCGGCATATTTAATGTACAGCGTTATATAACGGGTACCAGTTCGAGTTACAGTGGTTACCGTGTGTTGTCATCGCCGGTAAATAGTACCTCCGCTACTTCTGCCACCAGCAGTAGCGCACCTAACTACATCAGTTTATATTATCTTAATAAAAATGCAACGGCCAACGGCATTACATATAATGGTATTTATACCGGAGGTCCGGGTGGCACCGCAGGAGGCTTTAATGCAACCACTACCAACCCTATTTTATATTTCTATAATGAAACAATAAGAACCAGTAATGCGACATTCACTTCCGGAAAGAATGTGGGAGTTTCTTCATTTACAAGTGCTACAGGTTCTACTCCTGTAACTACTACAGAAAAGATGGTAAGTTCAGCAAAAACAGTTAACGCTGTTGCTTATACAGCCCCAAGTAATTTATCCATACCGGTAGGAAACGGATTTATCGATTACTTTGTAGGCCCCAATACACTATCAAGTCCGTCGGGAACCATCGCCCCGGCAACCATCACCAATATAGGTTATATTAACCAGCAGAATGTTCAGGTATATTTATGGTATACACCGGGCAATGGCACAGCAACAGGTACAATAGGGCAGTTGTCTTTCACAACGCCGTCGCCGGCCTTTGGACCTGCCGATAAGTACCAGGGTTTTAATATGGTGGGTAACCCTTACCCAAGCACATTGAGTTTGAAGCAGATGTTTGCTGATAATACAGGTATTGACAATGTTTATCTGTTAAGCGATAACAAGTCAACAAGTGGAGGGTACAATGTTTATACTGCAACAGGAAATTCATCACCATCACCGGCTTATGTGGTGAGCGGTCAGGGGTTTTTGGTACATGCAAAAAGCGGTGGTCAAACCCTGATATTTAAGGAGGGTGAAAAAGCACCCACCCAACAGTTAACCGGAGCATCATTATTAATGGGCGTACCCAAACAAGCCGATCAGCCACTGACAGGTTTATATATGAAGATGGTGCAGGATAGCCTTACTTACAATTACTGCGGCATTTATTTCAGAAGCGATTGGGCATCAACCTTTAAAACGGGTGATGCCATTGACCTGGACGGAGCACAGGTATCTATGTCGAGCTATACCAGTGATGGTGTGCGAACATCAGTAAACCACCAACCAGATTATACCGCAGGTATTAATGTGAAATTATACGCCAGTGCCCCTGCGGACGGGATATACCATCTGAATATAGAGGGTATCCGTAATATAGACACGCTATATGATATCTTTTTGATAGATCATTACAAGAAAGACTCGCTGGATATGCGCCGCTACGGTTCGTACGCGTTTAATATTTATAAGAGTGATACCTCATCATTCGGCAGCTCACGTTTTGAACTGTCTATCCATCCCCGTCCACTACCGGCCTATAAGTTGTTGAACTTTGTAGCACAAAAAGCAAGCGCAGGCGTACAATTAACATGGAAAACAGAAAATGAAGCCAATTATACCGGCTTTGTACTGCAAAAGGCGGATGGTACACAATATAATCAACTAAACAGCCAGCAGAGTGATGGTAGTGGCTCGTATACTTTTATTGATCATAACCCAATAACCGGTAGTAACACCTATCGCTTGCAGCAATCGGGTATAACCGGTAGCATAACTTATTCATCACCTGTTACTATAGAGTACAGCCGCTCGGGGACGGATGGTGCTATCAGCGTATATCCGAATCCGGTAAAGGACGTAGTTAATTTGATAATCAATCAAAACAGCTCGAGTGCAAATTCAACGGGCGGTACAATCACTATAAATTCTTCAACATCTTCTGGTGGATCAGTTTCTTATGGTATCAAAATAATGAATATTGCGGGTGCGGTAGTAATGTCGTCCACTTGTACCGACTCAGAATGGCATCAAAGCGCAGTTTCACTTGTGCCGGGAACTTATATTATACAGGTTGTAAATAATAAGGATAATAGCATTGTAGGGAAAAGTTTATTTATCAAAATTTAAGGATTGATAATATTACGCATATATTAAAATAACTATAAACCATGTGCTGCTATAATGGTTGTTGAGTAAATTTCGCACGTCGAAAATTCCCCATCGCCTGCAGCTCAAAAGGGTTGGTCCACGTTTCGCAGATTTTATAAAATATTGATATTTTTTTAAATAGTGTTGATCGTCCTGAAAATGAGAAAGTTTAATCATTAGAATGGTTGAATGTTTACTTTGTGATTTCGGTAAGATGAGTTATTTAAGCATCGGATTCAAATAATAATTAATATTATATGGATTGCAGGTAAATGTAGAGGCCGCAAATTAATCATTAATATATATTTAACTATATATTAAAAATGATATTAATTAGCCTATTTTATTGATATTCTATGAGGTTAATAACTATTATTTGACTATTTTGGTTATTTTTGCTCATTATAAGATGGTTAAATTCAGTTATTTATAATTAAAAAGGCAACCATATGTTATTGTTTCTCGTAATGCAGGCGATACATATAGTTTGAATGAATTTGTAACTTACTGAAAATGTTATTTTTATATACCCTGTAATTAATACTAAACTATTGAATTGTGAAAATATATTTACGCTTTTGTTTTATAATATTTGCTGTGATATTTGGTATTAAAAATACGGCTATAGCGGCAAATACTTATACCTGGAATGGCAGTGCCAGTTCCACATGGAATACGCCCACCAACTGGCTGTTAAACAACAACCCCCAAACAGTTGCCGGATCGTATCCTGGTCAGCTTACCACCACCGATGCCGTAAGTTTTGTTAATACCACTGCTGTAAGTGTAAGTGTTGCAGCTTTGCCGCAAGGTTCAATTGCATCCCTTACTCTTGCTAATAATTCGGTGGTTAGTTTAACGTTGGCTTCGGGCATGACACTTGGAGTTACTACCACTATCACAATAGGTACCACAGCAACACTTAACTTATTGGGTCCCGGTGATGTTACAGGAGCCAGTGCTATCACATTAAATACCAGCGCTAAGCTTACATCTAATTCAACGGCATCATTAACAGCTGTGTCAATGACGCTGGCTGGCAATAATACAGTTACCCTGGCCGGAGTGCTTACATTGAGTGGTTTATTACAAGCATCATCGCCCGGGTCGGCTGCAACATCCACATTGGAAACAGATGCCGCCGGAAATACAATCGGCTCATTTCAGGCACACTCTTCGTCGAACGTAACATGGAACGGTAGTGGTACCACAAGTTGTAGTGGAACAGCAGAAATTTTCACGCAAAGCAGCGCTACCAATACCTTTACCATTGGAGCAGGTAATACTATAGCTTTTGCCGGTAATTTGAATATTGATGCTTCTAATCCCTTTTCAGCTCTTGTTGTAAACAAGGGTACTATTTCTGTTGCGGGTAACGTATCAACAAGCGACCCCGGAGTATCTGTAGTTACTGCTATTACCAATAGCACAGGTGGCTCAATGACTTTTACAGGAGCTGTTAATTTGGCCAATCGGATTGTTTTTAACAATAATTCGGGTGGCACTGTATCCTTTTCGGGTGCTTCATCAGCTTTAAATGTGTCAGGTAGTCCGTCGGCATATTTGAGTGCGGGTAGCACAAATTTTACATCTTCAACAGTAGCATTATCTGGTAATCCTTGTAATGTTAAATTTACCGGCGCAACAATAGCAATTTCAACAAATTTTAATGTAACCGGCTCAAATGACAAAATTCTGAATGACGTGGGAGGGAACCTGACCCTTACTGCATGCCCTATAAAAATGACGGCGAACCCGGATTCATTAATTAATAATGCTGCCTATATCGCTATTGCAAGCCCGGTTACTATGTCTGGTCAAAACGGAATCTTTAGCAATAGCTCAACTGGTAGTATACAAATGTCTGCCTGCCCATTTCTGTTAAGTGGTGGATCATGTCAGTTTAATAATTCGGGAACTGTGCAAGCAAGCGGGTTGTCAAATTTTACATTAAATGGCAATTCAGGTTCAACTATTAATAACAATGCCGGGAGTATCCAAATTTCAGGGTCAACCATTACATTGGGCATCAACACAGCAAACCTTAATAACTCCGCAATCTTCACAGCTACGAATTGTACTTTTGCTACGCAGACAAGTGGATCCGGTGGCATTTTTACCAATAATAGTGGCGGCACATTTACTACTAATTCATGCGCTTTTACATTAGGCGCGCAAGGGGCATCTATAGCTAATTCGGGCACATTTACCGCTAATACAACTACTTTTGATTTAAATTCTAACCAAAGCCCCGGAGCTAATATTACAAATTCAAGCACAG
>JABDEQ010000120.1 GCA_013286985.1 Bacteroidota bacterium
CCCAGCGAATTTTTTAGCAGTTGACAATTGATAATCTTTTATTAAGTCGTTACTTCTAAGCCCATAGTCTTGAGTAGATAAAAACTACAGACTTAAGGCTCCAGACTTAGGACTCACTACAATCCTTTTTTTACGATTTCAAAATTACGATAGTTTTTCAATTCGCCTTCATTAGTTTCAACAGAAGTTACCCCGGCATCCTGTGGCCCCTCATTACACCAGTCTAAAAACATTTCGAGCGAAACGTTATCACCTTCGGCTGCTACAAACACATCACCATTAGGTTCATTTTTAATATAACCCTTAACACCCAACTGATCGGCAACGGCTTTGGTTGATGCCCGGTAATGTACCCCCTGCACTTTGCCTTTAATTGTTATATCGATATGCTTGATCATGAATTTGTTGGGTTATTTAGTTGATGTTGACTGCCGCGAAAATATCAAAACTTAATTAATCTGACCTGCTTAATCCAGCCCCGTCGGTCATAATATTTTTTTAACTTTTGTATCCGGTGTAATTCTTAAACCATCAAGGCCCGATATTAAATTTAAGCCCGGTGTTTTGCCCGCTTCAAGCGTTCCCACTTCGTCGTCAATACCTAAAAACCTGGCGCCATTTATAGTACCCCACTCCAGCAGTGTTGCTAAACTTATTGACGGGAATTTTTGTTGAATAGTGCGCATTTCGCTTAAAATACACAGCTTGGTGTTTGAGGCCAAACTATCGGTACCTAAGGTGATGTTATAGCCCTGCCCCATAAAAAGCTCAATTTTGGGCAGCCTGTTTTCAATGTATAAATTAGCATTGGGACAAAAGCAAAAATTTATTTTACGGTCAAATCGTTTTATAAAATAAATGTCCTTTAGGTTGGTGCAGGTATTGTGAACCAATAAAATTTCCTGTTTATCAGTCAATAAAGGAATGACGGATTGAATAGAATTGCGGGCCTGTGGTTTAAAATGACTGATATCAATACCAAACGAAGCATACAGCTCATTAAAACTGCCCGATTTGTACCGGTAAAATTTATTTTCGTCATCGCACTCCTGGTTGTGTATACTTATCAGATTATGACCGGTATCGCAATGACGCTGTATCAACTTAAATAATTCTTTTGAAACTGAGTAAGGCGCATGAGGAGTTATGGAGCACGGCAGTGGTTTAAATTCATTCAACAGTGCGAATGCCCTGTTAAACGTATCAGCCGCTTGAGTTGGCAAAAAACCAAAAGTTTCAATAAAGCTATGGTAGTAAAGTTTACTGGCAGTTTTAACTGAAATACTGGCATTGGTATTTGAAATATCACCAACGGCAACAATACCGTTTTCATACATTTCATTGTCGGCTTTTTGAGCTTCATCCACAACCAGGCTGTTATCGGCCCCCCTGAATTTTTGAACATTCATGATAAAATTAACCAGGCCAGTTTGCTGCTTAACTTTATCTTTCAGATGCGACAATTCCAGATGGCAATGGGTATTGACAAATCCGGGGCATATGATACCACTCAATTGTTCAACAGGCACATCACCCGGCGGGGCATTTTGGTCGGTAACTGATAAAATTTTACCATTATCATCAACGGTAACAATTCCATTCTTAATTGGATCGGCACAAACAGGAAAAACGTAATCGGCTTTAAAACTTTTCATTAAGATATAACTAACACTTGTCGTAACGTTTTCAATTAAATGACACCCTTACATCTAAAACCTTAACTTTTAGTTATTGTTTTTAAATATAAAAAGAATGCCTTTTAAAAGATAGTTTTTTTTTATTTCGTACTTTTGCAGCGTGAATATTGCAAAAGAAAAAATTGATATCCGTAGCCTGGGCCTCGAGGCCCTTCAGGAACGTTTTATCCAAATGGATGAAAAGAGTTTCAGGGCAAAACAGGTATATGAGTGGCTGTGGAAAAAATCTTGCGTTTCTTTCGACGAGATGAGTAATATTTCAAAAGAACTGCGCACTAAATTAGATGAGCATTTTAGCATTAATAACGTAAAAATAAACAACTCACAGTTTAGCGCCGATAAAACTATAAAAAATTCTTTCATTTTACACGATAGTCATTTAATTGAAGGTGTTTTAATTCCCACCCCGGGCCGTATGACTGCCTGTGTTTCCTCACAGGTGGGTTGCAGCTTAACCTGTAAATTTTGTGCTACAGGTTATATGGAGCGCAAAAGGAATTTAAATCCTGATGAAATATATGACCAGGTGGTGCTTATTAACCAGCAGGCCATGGAAAACTATGGTGCCCCGCTATCAAACATTGTTTATATGGGCATGGGTGAGCCTTTGCTTAATTACAAAAATGTTTTGGAGTCGATAGATAGGATAACATCGGAAGACGGATTGAATATGGCCGCCAAAAGAATTACAGTATCTACAGCGGGAATAGCCAAAATGATTAAGAAGCTTGGCGACGATCAGGTAAAATTCAATCTGGCTTTATCATTGCATGCTGCCAATGATGAAAAGCGGAATACCATAATGCCTATAAATGAGCAAAACTCATTAAAGGCACTTGCCGAAGCATTAAAATATTATTATGCCAAAACAAAAAACCCGGTAACCTACGAATATATTATTTTTGACGGCGTTAATGACAATATTCAGGATGCTGCCGAACTTGCCCAATTTTGTAAGCACCTGCCCTGCAAGGTTAATATCATTGAATACAACCCCATAGCATTTGCCAACTTTATAAATGCCGGCGAAGATAAAGTTGAGGCTTTTGCCGACTATTTACGCAAGCAGGGAGTAAATACCCATTTACGCCGCAGCCGTGGTAAAGATATTGATGCAGCCTGTGGCCAGTTGGCCATAAAAGAAAAGGCAAAAGTTTAGGAATAATAAAAATCTGTGCTAAATTCATAACATGAATTTGCAGCGCAATTATTTATCCGACTTTGTTTCGTTACTATTCCCCGAACTTTGTGCTGCCTGCCGCGAAAGCCTTTTAGCTAATGAGCGGTTAATATGTACCGCCTGCATTTATAATTTACCCTACACCAATTTTCATTTACAGGCCGATAATATTGTTGCGCGCCAATTTTGGGGCAAAATACCTCTTGAGGGAGCCTATACCCTATTTTATTTTAATAAAGGGGGCAAAATTCAAAACCTGATGCATCAGTTTAAATATAAAGGCGTAAAGCAAATAGGTAATTTATTGGGCAGGATAGCAGGCGAACAACTCATAAAAAATGATATTTTTAGTACGGTTGATTTTATAATTCCGGTACCGCTACATAAAAAGAGGATGCAACAACGGGGATATAATCAAAGTGCCTGCTTTGCCGAAGGCCTTGCTGAAAAGCTGAACGCCCCTGCAGAGATTGACAACCTGGTAAGATCAAAAGCTACCGAAACCCAAACTCATAAATCGAGATTTGAGCGTTTTGAAAATATGCTGGAAGTATTTACGGTGAAACACCCTGAAAGATTAACCAATAAACATATTTTATTAGTAGATGATGTGATAACAACCGGCTCAACATTAGAAGCATGTGGTACCTGCCTGCTTAAAATACCTGGCTTAAAACTGAGTATTGCCACTATTGCCTATGCGGAGTAAGGTTTGATGGCCAAATTATACTTTTTGATAAACACTTAATTTATCAAATAGGCTTTTAGGGTCAAAAGGCTTTAAAACGTAATCATTCATTCCGGCAGCATCTATTTGTTCACGTTCGGTACTTAACATGGATGCAGTTAGCGCAATAATGGGTAATTGCTGAAAATAGGGTTCATCTTTAGCGCGAATAACCTGAGTGGCTTCAATCCCTCCCATCTCGGGCATATAAATATCCATCAACACAACATCATAATTGCGGTTGCTGGTAATTTTTTCAACGGCCTGTAATCCGTTTTCGGCAAAATCGGCAGTTGCTCCCCATTTTGATATTACCTTGTTCATCAACAACCTGTTTATCTGGTTGTCGTCAACAACAAGCACATTTATTTTTAATCCCGTTTCCACGATACAATTTTTAGGTTAATTACTCAAATCGCCCTCTTAAACGTAACTATTAATTAAAAGGTTATAGCAACAAGTAGCCGAATTTACCAAAACAAATACTATTAAACAAATTTTCAATTAGTCAATATCTCCATCGCGGTAAAGCGGAAAATCGTGCATTAGCTTATGAACCTTTTTGCGCACTTTTTTTGTTGTGTGCTCATCTTCCGGATTGCTCAATACTTCGTCAATCAGTTCAACAATTTCGTCCATATGCTTTTCCTTTAACCCTCTGGTGGTGATAGCAGCAGTACCCACACGAATACCCGAGGTAATAAATGGCGATTTATCATCATAGGGCACCATATTTTTATTGGCAGTGATATCAGCGGCTACCAAAACATTTTCGGCTACTTTGCCAGTGATATTTTTATTGCGCAGGTCAATTAATATCAGGTGATTATCTGTGCCGCCTGAAACAATTTCGTATCCCCTGTCGGTAAAAGCTTTCGCCATTGCGGCGCCATTCTTTTTAACCTGCAGAATGTATTTCATATAATCGTCAGACAAAGCTTCCCCAAATGCTATCGCTTTTGCTGCAATAATATGTTCTAATGGGCCACCCTGTGTTCCAGGGAATACTGCCAAATCCAACAGATTTGACATCATTTTTATTTCGCCTTTCGGTGTTTTTAATCCCCATGGGTTTTCAAAATCTTTACCCAGTAATATCATACCTCCGCGCGGGCCACGTAAGGTTTTGTGTGTAGTAGTAGTTACAATATGGCAATGCGGCATCGGATCGTTCAGCAAACCGCGTGCTATTAAACCTGCGGGATGTGAAATATCAGCCAATACCAGTGCACCAACTTCATCAGCCACCTTGCGGATAAACTCGTAATCCCAATCGCGCGAATAGGCTGAAGCGCCGCAAATAATTAATTTCGGTTTTTGCTCCAGGGCAACTTTTTTAAGTTGATCATAATCAACCAAACCGGTTTCCTTTTTTACACCGTAAAAATGAGGCTCATATAATTTACCTGAAAAGTTTACCGCAGATCCATGTGTTAAGTGGCCGCCGTGCGACAAATCAAAGCCTAAAATTTTATCGCCGGGTTGCAATACTGCCAGCATAACTGCAGCATTGGCCTGTGCACCTGAATGTGGTTGTACATTGGCCCACTCAGCATTAAATAATTGTTTAGCGCGTTCAATTGCTATTGTTTCAATTTCGTCAACTACCTGGCAGCCGCCATAATAACGCTTACCCGGTAATCCTTCAGCATATTTATTGGTTGCCACAGAGCCAGCGGCTTCCATAACCTGCTTGCTAACAAAATTTTCAGATGCTATCAGCTCAATGCCTTCTTCCTGGCGTTGCTGCTCTTCATCCAACAGCTTAAAAATC
>JABDEQ010000121.1 GCA_013286985.1 Bacteroidota bacterium
AAAATAGTTTTCGCTATCGGTTGTTGCTATTGATGCTGTTTCCGGATCGTGAAAAGAAAAGGTATTTTCAATTATCGGCGGGTATTGTTCATATTCATAATGATAGCCGTTATTACCCAGGTTTTTTTGAAGGATAATTTTTTCATCAGCTACGCCAACAAATGAGGCCGGTGTATTAATTAATTTATATAAAGCCTTGGGACTAAAATAAACCGATGCTTGTTTTAGGTTTTTATCGTCGCTGGCGTGGGCAAGCAGAGCCTGTAAAATACCGCTTTGTGGAAAATCACTGACCAGCCGCTGCAAATCAAACGTATGCACGTTGGCATCATTAGCCGGGTTGGCTAATAATTTCCATAAGAATTCATTCTCGCTGTTGTTGTTATATTGATCCACTTTATTTAAACTACAAATTGCTTACCAATTTGATGCAAAGGCCTTATTAAAGATATCTTCTGTTAATTGTTTATTTAAATCGGCAATCAGTGCCTGTTCATGCGTTGCTATGTCGCCTGAAAAGTTTTCTGTTTTTGTAAACGATTGCTCAAAATTATCTTTTTTCTCCAGATTATTAACATATTTTACAGTCACTGTGATAGATAGGCGGCTTAATCCGGCTATCGGCGCCACGTTGTTAGACGTTGCATTAATTGAAACCGGAGCAATGTTATAATCAGTAATTGAACCGGACATTACTCCATCAGCCTCTTCAGTTCGTACAATAGCCAAACGGGTGGTGTTTCTGATACGGTCTTTTAATGCCTCGGTAAAGGTTGTGCTCAGGTTATTTACTACCAGGGCCGCATTGTTTTCAAAAAAATCAACCCTTATGGTTTTCATCGCAGGCGGTATTGATGCACCATTTAAACTCAACTTACACGACGGACAAATCAATATAAAACAAATAACAGCCGCAAATAACACCAGTGTCCTCTTCATTCAATTATAAATTTAGTTCTTTAATCTTTCTGTATAAGGTTCTTTCCGAAATCCCCAATTCATTTGCTGCCAGTTTGCGTTTGCCTTTGTGCTTTTTAAGCGCCTTACGTATCAGATCCGATTCTTTATCCACCAGCGAAAGTGATTCTTCCACCTCTTCTGCGTCGTGAGTTATATTGTACGGATTAGCAGCATTATTGTTGCTAATAACGGGTTGTTGCAGTGTAAATTGTGCTTCGGGAGTACCCGGCAGCTCAATATCTCTGTATAATTGATTTATAGCCTGCGAATGACTGGCATGATTTGCAGAAACACCGCCATGCTCAATAATATCGGCAACCAGTTTTTTTAGCTCAACCATATCCCGTTTCATATCAAACAGTACTTTATACAGAATATCACGCTCCGAAAAATCTTCTTTAGGTTGATTGTCCAAACGCATAGGCAAGTTGCGCCCATTTGTTTCCATTGGGATGTACGAAAGCAGCGTTTGCGCCGTAATAATACGATCGCGTTCCAACACGGCCAGTTGTTCAGCCATATTTTTAAGCTGCCTCACGTTACCGGGCCACGAATAATTGACCAGCACCTGCTGTGCATCGTCATCCAGCTGGATTGGCGGTGTACGGTATTTATCGGTAAAATCAGAAGTAAATTTCCTGAATAATAAATAAATATCTTCTTTACGATCGCGCAAAGGCGGTATGCGTAAGGGAACGGTATTTAAACGGTAATAAAGGTCTTCTCTGAATTTGCCATTTTTTACCGCCTCGTATACATCAACATTAGTTGCTGCAATAACACGCACATTGGTTTTTTCAACTTTTGACGATCCAACCTTTATGTACTGTCCCGATTCTAATACCCTTAGCAAGCGGGCTTGGGTGCCCAGCGGCATTTCGGCAATTTCATCCAAAAAAATGGTACCGCTGTTTACGGTTTCAAAATAGCCCTTACGCTCCCCTACTGCGCCGGTATAAGCACCCTTTTCATGCCCAAATAATTCTGAGTCAATTGTTCCTTCAGGAATTGCCCCGCAGTTTACGGCGATAAACGGACCATGTTTCCGCGGACTCATCTGATGAATAATGTGCGAAAAAACTTCCTTTCCGCTGCCGCTTTCACCGGTTATCAGTACAGAAATATCTGTTGGCGATACCTGGTTGGCTATATTTATTGCCCGGTTAAGCAACGGCGAGTTGCCGATGATACCGAAGCGTTGTTTTATCTCTTGTATTTCCATTTTGTTTATGGCTAAGAATCAAGAACAAAGAGTCAAGATTCAAGACACTTTAAACCTAATTCAGATTTTCCCGAAATGCGAAAATCATTTTTTGTACCTCGGATGTTAAGTTTAAACAATTTTTGAGTTTATCCCTATCTCCATTTTGAGTTTATCCCTATCTCCATATTTTATGCGCTCGCATATCAATAATTGCGTTTCCAATTCAAAAGATGATGTCAGTGCCGTAGTTAAAAACTCTGCAAAATGATTAACTGTACGTTTTCCTGAACCCTCAGCAATATTTGAAGGTATAGAACAAGAAGATCGATTAATCTGATCTATCAGGTTGTACCGTTCACTGGCCGGTAAATCTTTAATATAATAAAGTGCTAAATCAGTAAGATCCATTGCCTTCTGCCATATTTTTAAATTCTTAAAATTGTGCATCAAAGTTTCTAAAATTATATTTGATCCTTATTTGTCAAATCTTGTTTCTTGGCTCTTACTTCTTGACCCTATCAAACCGCTCTTCCTATCAATGTAGCCGTAGTGCTTCTTTCAACAAGCACATTTGCGTATTGCCCCGGTTTATAATTTTCAGTTACCGGGAAAACTACCATAGCATTTTGGTCGCTTCTGCCACAATAATCCTGATCTGATTTTTTTGAAAAACCTTCAATTAATACTTTTTGCGTAGTACCGATCAACCTCTGCAATCTGATAAATGAATGTTCCTGTTGCCTGGCAACTATTTCTTTTAAACGGTTACGTTTTACCAAATCAGGGATGTCATCGGCGTAGCGCTTAGCAGCTAATGTTCCGGGTCTTTCAGAATACATAAACATGTAAGCAAAATCATACTGTACATAATCCATCATGCTCAACGTATCCTGGTGTTCTTCCTCTGTTTCGCTGCAAAAGCCGGTGATCACATCTGTAGAGATAGCACATTCCGGAATAATGCGGCGGATAGCATCAACACGGTTGATATACCATTCACGATCATATGTCCGGTTCATCAGCTCCAATACCCTGCTATTGCCCGATTGTACCGGTAAGTGGATATAATTACAAATGTTATCGTGTTTATTAATGGTGTACAATACCTCATCGGTAATATCCTTTGGATGCGAGGTTGAAAAACGTACCCGCAATTCAGGATTGATAAGGGCCACCATTTCTAATAAATTGGCGAAGTTCACGGTTGCCCCCTCTAAATCTCCCCCGGTTGGGGAGACTTTAGCTTCGCCTGCACTTAGCTCAACATCATTAAAACCCTTTCCTTCAAAGCCCTCCTTACCGGGGAGGGTTGGGAGGGGCTCACTCCATTTGTACGAATCTACGTTTTGCCCCAACAAAGTTACCTCACGGTATCCCTGATTAAACAAATCGGCACATTCTTTAATAATAGAATGAGGATCACGACTGCGCTCGCGGCCGCGGGTAAAAGGCACCACGCAGAATGAGCACATATTATCACAACCGCGCATAATGGATACAAAGGCATTAATACCGTTGCTATTTAAACGTACCGGGCTGATATCGGCATAAGTTTCCTCGCGCGATAAAAGCACATTTACTGCTTTTTGCCCATCGTCAACCTGATCTATCAAATTTGGTAGGTCGCGGTAAGCGTCCGGGCCAACCACTACGTCAACAAGTTTCTCTTCTTCTAAAAATTTTGATTTTAAACGCTCGGCCATGCAACCCAAAACGCCTACTATCAGGCCTGGGTTTCTAACCTTGGCTACGGTAAATTCTTTAAGGCGATTGCGGACACGCTGTTCTGCATTTTCGCGGATGGAACAGGTGTTTATAAAAATGACATCAGCAACAGTAAAATCGGATGTGGTTTCAAATCCTCTATCTAACAAAATTGAAGCTACTATCTCACTGTCAGAAAAATTCATGGCGCAGCCGTAACTCTCAATGTACAATTTGCGTCCATTATTTTTCCCATTCACGGGGTCTAAAACCAAAGCCTCGCCCTGCCTGCTTTCATCATGTGTTTTATCCGGAATAACCAAATCCATCATTTGCATTAAAAATTTAGACTGCAAAAATACATAAAATTTATTTACAACGTGACAGATTGTCAGCAATAACAAAATCAAACTTTTTTTGTTGTGCGTTTAATACAGCTACCAATCTATGCAACAGTCCGAAACACATTATCCCAAAAAGAGAAGAACATGGCTGTGGCTGCTATTGGTTATCGTAGTAATTTTATGTACCACAGGCTATTATCTGTACAATAAATATGTGGCAAACAATCGTTGGAAGCCTATACTGCAAGCGCAGTTAGCGCAACTGGTACTTAAATCAAGCGATAGTTTATACCATATTGAATACTCGGATTTTGACTTAAATATTACATCGGGCGATGCCACACTGAGTGATTTTAAACTGGTACCCGATACCGCAGTTTATCAAAAACTGGTATCGCTCCAAAAAGCGCCTGATAACCTGTTTATTTTAAGTGTAAAAAAACTATCCGTAAAAAATATAGGTGCGCGTAAAGCTTACAAGGAGAAAATACTAAACATTGATAATATCTCCATCGACAATCCCAACCTTACCATTATAAGCAAGCGCTATAAGTTTAATGATACCGTAAAGGTTGGGAAACCGAAAACCCCGTACGAAGTGCTTAAAAACATTTTTAAACAATTGCATATCGGCTCCATCGTATTAAATGATATCAGTTTAAATTATATCAATAAAAACAAACCCGAAACTAAAAAAACAGATCTTGAACACCTGGACATCAAAATTTCCGATATTTTGGTTGATTCCTTGTCTGATAAAGATCCGGCACGTTTTTATTATACAAAAGGAGTAGATATAACCATCAATGATTATAAAATAAAAACTCCCGATAGTCTGTACAACGTGAGTCTGAAAAAGATATTCTTTTCTACCTCGCAAAAGAAAATGATTTTGGAGAAGGTGGCTTTTACACCAAGATATAATCACACAGATTTTTATAAGGTTTCGGGGAAGTCAGGAGATATTTTTGATTTAAAATTTAAACGCATTGATATCAATGATATTGATTTACAAAGTATTTTCCGCTACCAGTTTCTGTACGCCGGTTCAATGGATGTAATTAATCCGGATGTGAATATCTATCACAACGGT
>JABDEQ010000122.1:0-3642 GCA_013286985.1 Bacteroidota bacterium
ACCAGCGCTGGCGTTGTTGCCTGTTTTACTGGGAGCAATAATGTATTACCTGAATTTCCTATATCTTAAAGACAACCTATATCTCGAAGAATTAGGATCGCGCAAGGCCGGTAAATACAAAAGCAGTACCGAATATCCTTTGCTAAGCCGCTTTGGTAGTGCGGGTGATTTGGCTGCAAACGAAATTAAACTGGTATTGCGCAACAAGCGGTCGAAATCGGCATTAGTAATGGGACTGTTTTTGATGTTTTATGGTCTTCTTTTTTATGGCAGACCGGGTGTGGCAGGCTCTGATGGTTTTAAAGTGTTTGTGGGGATGTTTATGACCGGCATTTTCATTATCAACTATGGTCAGTTTATGTTTAGCTGGCAGGCCTCACATTTTGATGGTTTGCTGGTTAGTAAAATTAACTTTACCGATTTTTTAAAAGGTAAATACTTGTTATTCACTATTGTTTCAACTGTATTTTTCCTGTTAACCACGCCGTATATCTATTTTGGGTGGAAAACTATTTTAATACATTTTATAATGTATTTATGGAATATTGGCGTTAATACTACAATGGTATTATTTTTTGCCAACCGCAATTATAAACGAATTGATCTTTCAAAAGGTGCTGCATTTAACTGGGAGGGCGTTAGTGGTAATCAGTGGATCTTATCATTGCCGTTAATCATCACACCTTATATCATTTATGCTCCTTTTGCATGGTTTGGCCATGCCGACATCGGATTGGCCCTGTTAGCTCTAACCGGGTTGACTTTTATTGTTACCCGCAGTTTCTGGATTAAAAAACTGGAGGCTGATTTTTACACAAAAAGATATACCATAGCCGAAGGTTTCAGAAATAAATAGTATGATAGAAATTAAAGACTTAAAGAAAATTTATAACGGTGTTACCGTTGTTAATGTACCGCACCTTGAAATTAAAAAGGGCGAAAGTGTTGGTTTGGCGGGCAACAACGGCGCTGGTAAAACCACGCTGTTCCGTATAATGCTCGATCTGATCAGACCGGAGCGGGGTGAAGTATTAATGAACAATGAGCTTGTTGCCGGACACGAAAATTGGAAAGATTTCACAGCTTCTTATCTTGATGAAGGTTTTTTGATTGATTACCTGACCCCGGAAGAATACTTTTATTTTATCGGCGGTTTGCATCAGCAAAGCCATGCGCACGTAGAGGATTTTTTATCCGGGCTGGCTGATTTTTTTAATGGCGAGATCTTAAAAAAAGGAAAATACATTCGCGATTTATCAAAAGGGAACCAATGTAAGGTGGGTGTAGCTTCATGTCTGCTGCAAAATCCGGAGTTGTTAATGCTGGATGAACCATTTGCCAATATTGACCCGAGCACACAGTTTCGTTTAAAAAGTATAGTGAAAGATCTGAATAAAAATAAAGGCGTAACTACGCTTATTTCAAGTCACGATTTGAATCACATTACAGATGTATGCGACCGCATACTATTAATGGAAAAAGGAGTGATCATTAAGGATATTGCCACCAATTCATCAACCTTAAGCGAATTGGAAAACTATTTTGGCGTTGAGCAATCGTTAACCGTGCCGGTTAAAATTGATGAAGAGGAAAATCATTAACTTTTATATTTGCAATAATATAGACTATTGTAGAAATATGGTGGGCTATAGATCTATGCATTTTACTTTATGACGTATTTTATAAGAAAAGCAACCACAGCTGATGTGGAAACTATCCGTGAGCTGGCCGAAAAAACATGGTGGGATGCTTACTCGCCAATATTAGAGAAAGAGCAGATAGCATTTATGCTGGGCGAAATTTATTCCGTTGAAAAGATAACTTCCCAGGTAAAAACCGGCGCTCAGATTTTTCTTTTATTAATAGAGAATGAAAAGCCTGTAGCCTTTGCTGCCTATTCGCCGCGCGAAGAGGATCCCGAAATTTACAAGCTGCATAAATTGTATTGCCTGCCCGAAACACAGGGAAAAGGCTACGGCAAAATTTTAATAAACCAAGTTGCCGCCAATACTATCGAAGCAGGTAAGCATACCCTTGATTTAAACGTAAACCGTTACAACAAAGCGAAAACATTTTACGAAAAAATGGGCTTTGAAGTAGCTTACGAAGAAGATATAGCTATTGGCAAGTATTGGATGAATGATTTTGTAATGCGCAAAAAGTTATGAAATGGCCGGTTGCAGTTTAAGCAAGCGCCGGCCATTTAGTATCATATAAATACCGTAGCTGCTGGTAGCTATGGCAATGCCGACTCCCAGCAGGGCAAATACTTCACTTTGGTTAAACGTTTTATTTAGCGATAAAACGATAGCCAAAACAGCTATTAAGGTACTCCAGGTAGCCAGGTAATAATCAAATTTACGTTTAAACACCTTTGCCAATGGGAAGAAGTGCAAGCCGACTACCAAGGCCAGTACAGGTATAGCTAATTCAGGATGCCCCAGATTAATTACAACGTTAATTCCGATGAAAATGCCCAGACCCTCAGCACCGAAAATAATACCAAACCATTTCCCCATTCTTTTTTCTTCGGCTATATCGGCCTCGGAAGTAACTTTGGGGAAATGTTTAGCAGCTTTAAATAATTTTATGGCATTTACCAAAAATAGGATGCTAAGCACTGGGAAAATAATCAGGACAAACCAGTAGCCTATATCTTTTAAACCACCATAGGCAATACCCGCCCACACCAGCGTAAAAGCAGCCATCATGATCAGTCCGCTGGCTATGCCTTTTATAGCGCTGTCTGGTATTACGTGTGGTTCGTTTTCCAATGTATTTATATTTATTATTTTTCTAATTTGGGTATACGGGTAGGCGTGTCTTTGCCGGCTATAATGCTTCTTGAACTTATGGCGAGCGCTTTTATCATGGAGGTGATATTCCCCATATCTAATGTGCTTACTTCGTCCTTTACGGTATGATACAGCTTATCAATATCAATTTCATCTGTCGATATGGTATGCGCAGGCACGCCTACCCTGGCCAGCGAGGCATTGTCACTCCGGTAAAATAAATCCTGTTCAGGATAGGGGTCGGGGTGAAATTTGTATGGCGATCCTTCCAGATTTTTTTGCAGGATCGGCCCGAAATCTGATCGCTCAAACCCGGTTATAAAGGCAGCATTTTTGCCAAACTTTGATGGCTTGCCAATCATCTCAATATTAAACATCGCTATTACTTTAGCAGGATCAACCGTTGTGGCAAAATGCTGAGAGCCAAATTCACCTATTTCTTCGGCGGTGAAAGTTACAAAAACCAGTGTACGGGCATTGTTATTCAGCGTTTTGAAATATTTAGCCAGTTCAATAACTGCTGTGGTGCCTGATGCATCATCGTCAGCACCATTGGCAATGCTATCGCCTTGTACCGGTTTAAGGATACCCAGGTGATCATAATGCGCCGAGAAAATTACATACTCATCGGGCTTGGTTTTGCCCGGAATAACCCCGGCAACATTGAACAGGGTAAGGTCTTCCGTTTTGCTGGTGTAGCTTACATCAAATGATTTAAAATTATCGTAATTACCCAATACAAAAACCAGGGAGCCATTATCATCAGCTTTCGTAACGATGGTCCCCTTGCCGGCTACGTCTTTTATCTTTTTAAAGATGGCCGTAAACTGAGGGTCAACCAGTATCA
>JABDEQ010000122.1:3652-4962 GCA_013286985.1 Bacteroidota bacterium
GTATCAGCATGTTTTTACCGCTGCGTTTGTAGCTAATGTACTCATCCCTGAAATTCATCCCGGCACTTAGCTTTACAACTTTTACATCAGCATTGTTCGACCATTCAATCGATGGCGCTTTCGAATCAACATAAGCACTATCGGCAGGTATCATTTTTCCATTGATGCTCACCAATGTTTTTAATGCCTTTAGGCGGGTCATCTTAAAATTTTGCCTGAAACTGTCATCACCGGGAAAAGGCTGTAATCCGATTTGTTTAAACTGGCCCTCAATAAACTGCGCCGCTTTTTCAATTCCCGGCGTAAAGGTGGCGCGACCCTGCATATCATCAGCGGCAAGCGTTTTAATAATGCGCTCAACATCATTTTGCTGTATCAGCTTATTAACATCCTGCCCAAGGCAGTAAAACGACGTTAACGATAATACAACCGCCGGGATTAATTTTTTTATCTGCATTTTACTGAACTTTTGATGATAACCAATTCTTACGGAAAGCTTCCTGATCTTTAGTAAGTTCCTTACCTGCTTTTTCATAAGTTATAATTTCAAAGCGAGGATCTTCTTCCAGTGTAATAGTAGTTTCGTGTTCGCCGGTGCGATTTTTATAGTTGATCACAATTTTATCACCCACATTTTTGGAGTTTACAACCTCATTGAATGCTGCAAGATCCTTGATACTCTTTCCATCGGCTTTTAAGATTACATCGCCGGCATCCAAACCTGCTTTATAAATTGGGGTGCCAATAACGGTACTATAAGTTATCGCCAATCCATCTGCCTCAGGCGTAAGTGCCTGGCCTGAGCGACCCCTTACTGTTGAGGCGCCTAAAGAGCCGGCCCAGGCTTTACCCGGTTTTTCTTTTTGTAAAATTAAGCCTGCTTTTGCCAGCAAGTCGGTATAATTATTTTTCTCTACACCATAAATATATTTAGCGAAGAAATCGGCCGCGAATTTTGGGTTTTTGGTGAGTTTTGCCAGATCGCTTTGTAAGTCGGGAATAGTATAGGGTTTCATCACTTTTCCCCTGTTCAGCCAAACGGTGCGCATATAATCGTCCAGCGTTAAATTGAACTCGCTGCGTAAACGCAGATCAAGTGCCAGCGCGGTTGCGCCGCCATAGTAATAATAGCTGGTAAAAACGTTACTGTTATTATTAGGATCGACAGATACACCAGCGTCAGCAAATACCGAGTAGCGGCTCATTTGGGCAGCTGAATATTTTGCGGCGGCGGGTGTGTTTAATACTGAATTAACCAAGCCACTCAATGTATGGGTATATTCGTCAATGCTGCGGAAGCCTGAACGAAC
>JABDEQ010000123.1 GCA_013286985.1 Bacteroidota bacterium
CCTGATATCTATTTTATTGTCAAATGAAGTTTTAAAACTTGCGAAGCTATTTTTTGTTAATAAACGTATATTTTGTTAAACCTGGGTAAGGATATGTAAAGATGACAATGGGTTAATGAAAGATTATGTATAATTGAGTTTAAAGAATAACATATGTTTACAGTTGCCCAGGAAAAAGATAAAATACAAAGACCGCGTGTGGTGATTATTGGCGGAGGATTTGGCGGACTGTCTTTAGCTGAAAAGTTAAAAAATGCTCCGGTCGATGTATTATTGATCGATAAGCATAATTATCATACTTTTCAACCCTTGCTTTACCAGGTGGCTATTGGGTCGATAGCGGCAGATTCTATAGCATTTCCTATCCGGAGAATATTTACTAAATACAATAACTTCAGTTTTAATTTGGCTGAAGTGCAAAAGATAAACCCCGAGTCGAACACCTTGACGACAACCATTGGGACGATCCATTATGACTACCTTGTTATTGCCACTGGGTCCAACACCAATTTTTTTGGAAACAAGGAGATTGAGCATTTTGCCATGCCAATGAAGAATATTCCCGAAGCTTTAAATTTACGAAGCCTGGTAATTCAAAATCTGGAAACAGCATTGGTTACTACTGATATGAGAGAAAAGTTTGCCTTGATGACCTTTGTAGTGGTTGGCGGCGGACCTACCGGTGTTGAACTGGCCGGCGCACTGGCCGAAATGCGCCATTTAATATTGATGCAGGATTATCATGGGTTAAGCAAATATGATATGAGGGTTTACCTGGTTGAGGGTAAAGACAGGTTGCTGGCAGCTATGTCTCCCCAGGCTTCGGTAAAAGCTAAGGAGTTTCTGGTTAATGCTGATGTAACAATCTTCAACAGCGCACATGTGCAAAGCTACGATGGCTTTTACTTAACTATTGATAATGGTAAAACTATAAAATCCCGTAACGTGCTATGGGCAGCGGGTGTAAAAGGCGAAATGCCTGAAGGGATTCCGGTTGATTCAATAACAAAAGGGAACAGATTGCTTGCTGATGAGATAAACCGGGTAAAAGGGTATGAGAATATTTTTGCCATAGGCGATGTGGCAGCTATGATATCGGCTGAATATCCCAATGGCTATCCCGGGCAGGCTCCGGCAGCTATTCAGCAAGGTGAGCAATTGGCTAAAAACCTTATACGCCTCGTAAAGGGTGAAGCAACTGTACCATTTAAATATAAAGATAAAGGTTCTTTAGCTACCATCGGTCGTAACCAGGCGGTTGCCGATTTGGGTAAGTTTCATTTTCAGGGATTTTTTGCATGGCTGCTATGGGGCGTGGTGCATATTATGTCGTTGGCAGGGTTTACAAATAAAGGGATGGTGTTTTTTAGCTGGGTTATTAACTACTATAATAAAAACAGTGATAATCGTTTGGTTGTAAGGTATTTTAATGTTCAAACGCGCAAAGCTGAATATGAAACTAAATAGCTAATAAACTTTTAACTTAATCCGTGGTTTTATTACCTTACCATAAGCAATAGCAAGACCAATGGACATATTTCTGATTATTACCTTATTAACTGTAATCAGTGCTTTCTGCTCGTACATTAATGCCCGGTTGGTAAAGCTGCCCGGTGCAATAGGTATAATCACAATAGCAATTGTAGTTTCTATAATAACAGTAATTGTTGATAAGCTTTACCCCGATAGAGCACATGTGCTTTCTGTTTTAGCCAGGGAAATCCATTTCCACGAAACGGTTTTAAATATTATGCTGGGCTTTTTGTTGTTTGCCAGCTCATTCAACGTAAATAACAAGAACTTAAAAAAAGAAGCAAGGGCTGTATTTGTTTTAAGTACCGTTAGTGTTGTTGTTTCCGCGGCCATATTTGGTGCCTTATTTTATGGTTTGGCCCTGTTGTTTAATTTGGGAATACCTTTAATATATTGCTTTTTATTTGGTGCCCTGATATCGCCCACAGATCCTGTCGCCGTGTCGGCAGTTATTAAAACTTCAAAAATTCCTTCAAACTTAGCCACTATTATCTCGGGCGAGTCGCTGTTTAATGATGGCGTGGGGCTGGTGCTCTTTATCACCTTATTGGAAATAATAGATTCCGGACTTGAGCACATGACGTTTGCAAAAACGCTGCTGTTGTTTGCCCGTGAAGTTTTAGGCGGCGGAGCGTTAGGATTGATATTGGGTTTGATTGCTTTCCGGGTGATGAGATCCATTAATGATTTTCAAACCATTGTGCTGGTATCATTGTCGCTGGTGTTGAGTATTTCGGTTATTGGCTTGTACCTGCATTTGTCTGTCCCCTTAGCAGTTGTTTCAGCCGGCTTATTTGCGGGCAACTACACTATTAATGCCAGCGAAAGCGAACGTTCGCACGAGGCCCTGGGACGGTTTTGGCATTTGATTGACGAAATGCTGAATACCGTTTTATTTGTGATGATTGGCTTGCAGATGATCAATTTACCTTTTTTAACAAATTACTGGCTAACGGGTGCGGCAGCTATTATCATTACGTTATTTGCCCGGTGGATAAGCGTTTTACTACCCCTGACTTTGTTATGCCGTAAGTTGAAAATAAATTTTAAAGGTATGAATATCCTTACCTGGGCAGGCTTACGGGGGGGGATTTCTATTGCGCTGGCATTGTCCTTACCCGATAGTCCATACCGCGATCTTATACTTTCGGCAAGTTACTTTATCGTAATATTCTCTATTGTGGTACAGGGATTAACCTTAAATAAAGTAAGCAGTTTGCTACTCAAACCGTCTTAAAGGAAAGGTTATTCTTTTTTCTTTAATTGCGACATATAACCTGCAATGTCTTTCTCATTAGTGTTTTCAGAATCCCCTAGTTCCTTAACAATGCTATCTATTTCCTTTTGCGTTTTGTTCTGACTTAGCTTGCTTTTTGCCTGCAGTTCATTTACAATAATTTCAAAACCAGTAATGCCTTTCATCATGTTAGTTTTAAAACTATCGGGCAGATTATCCCACTGTTTTAAATAATCGGTCTCATAATAATTAATGGTTTCCTTCAGTAACGCAGCTTTTTTGTCTTCACCCTCTAACAAAGTGTATTTACCGTACGCGTGTACCGCAATATAATTCCATGTGGGTACGCTCTCAATTTTTTCGTAGTGTTTAGGAGAGATATAGGCATGCGGCTCTGTAAATATTACTAAGACGCGGGTATCTATACTATCGGTAGCCTGTGGATTCACTTTTGCAAAATGCGATTTTAATATAATCTTGTCATCCTGCATACTAACAATAAAGGGTAGGTGAGTAGCAACGGGTACTCCATCTTTTACAGAAACAATAGTCGCAAAACTATACCGTTGCATAAAGCTAACAGCTTGGTGCCGGTCTTTGAGTTTATTTATTGATGGAATGAACATAGTTTTAGTTGATTGGGTTGATTGGGTGAATAACCCACTAATTTAAAGAATATTAGTAACTTAATCTAAATCCAATATTAGCTAACTAATCAACTTATTCTAACTTAAGCCAACTTAATCAACCAATTCCTCCAGCATCCTTTTCAACACCGCTTGTGCGGCCCAAACACGGTTTGCGGCTTCATGCACAACTATCGAGTGTTCACCATCGAGTATTTCATCTGAGAGTTCCAGATTGCGGCGTACGGGCAGGCAGTGCATTATTTTTGCATCGTTGGTAATTTTGAGCCTCGTATTGGTAAGCATCCAATCTTCATTACCACCAAACACTTTTCCGTAAGGCTCATAAGCCGACCAGTTTTTTACGTAGATAAAATCAGCATCAGCAATAGCTTCATCCTGGTTGTATGTTATCGTTGCTCCTTTGGTAAAATCACTGCAAAGTTCGTAACCTTTTGGGTGTGTGATAACGAAATCGACATCGGCCTTACACATCCATTCCGCAAATGAATTAGGTACGGCTTGTGGCAATGGTTTAATATGTGGAGCCCAGGTTAAAACAACTTTAGGTCTTGCCCGGGTCTTTAATTCTTCAATAGTAACCAAATCAGCCAAACTCTGCAGCGGATGGCGTGTTGCAGATTCAAGACTCACTATCGGTACTTGTTAAATATCGTCTCGCTGTAATCCTCGTCGCGGTTTTTTAAACCCGGAAATGAGCGTACACCAATAATATCAGCATATTGTCCCATAACGGCTGCCGCTTCGCGGATATGCTCTACTGTGCTGCCATTCATCACCACATTATCTCTAAGCTCAAGTGCCCATCCTTCTTTATCAATATTCAGCACCATTACATTCATACCCAGGTTTAAAGCAGCTTTTTGCGTGCTCATGCGGGTACGTAAGCTCGGGTTTAAGAACACTAATGCCATGGTCTTATTTTCTCCCAGATCCTTGTAAGCATAAGGAAATTGCTTTAATTGCAAGGCTTCTTTAACAAGAGCGTTAACGTCGGTAACATCATTAACTGAGGAAAATAATTTCATGGCTTTATTGAGAGAGAGTGAAAATTTATTGATTGAGTACTTTTGTAAATGATTCCAGGAATCTGTCGGCATGTGCCTTAGTTAAATTAAGGGCAGGCAACAGTCTGATTACATTTGGCTTTGCTTCACCAGTAAAAATATGATGCTTAAATAATAAGCCTTTTTTTACATGGGCCAGTTCGGCGGGTAATTCAATACCTATCATTAATCCTCTGCCTCGCACTTCTTTTACCTGTTTAAATTTTTTTATCTCGGTAATTAAATAACCACCAACTTCTGTTGCATTTTGCAGCAGGTTATCTCTTTCTATTACTTCTAATACTGCCAAACCTGCTGCACAAGCCAAATGATTGCCGCCAAATGTGGTGCCCAGCATACCATAAGCCGGTTGTATTTTAGGCGATATAATAATGCCACCAACCGGGAAACCGTTACCCATACCTTTAGCCATGGTATAAATATCGGCATTTACGCCTGCAAAATCGTGCGAGAAAAATTTACCTGTTC
>JABDEQ010000124.1 GCA_013286985.1 Bacteroidota bacterium
CATTTATAGGATTATCAATCCATATAAACTACACAAACCATTACAACATTTTTACCTAATTTTGCAGCATGATTGATTTGCCTGTTGTTCCTGTTAACCAAACACAACGCAAACCCGATTGGCTCAGGGTACGCTTACCGGTTGGTAAGGAATATGCCCACGTGCGCGGTTTAGTTGATGAACATAAATTACATACCATTTGTGAAAGCGGCAATTGCCCTAATATGGGCGAATGCTGGGGTGCGGGTACTGCTACTTTTATGATATTGGGTAATATCTGCACACGCTCCTGCTCTTTTTGTGCAGTAGCCACCGGCAGGCCGTTAGCGGTTGATACTGACGAGCCTAACCGTGTAGCCAGTTCAGTTAAGCTGATGCAGGTTAAACATTGTGTTATTACATCGGTTGACCGTGATGATTTAAAAGACGGTGGTTCAATTATATGGGCCGAAACCATTAACGCTATACGCCGCGAAAGTCCTGAAACTACCCTGGAAACCCTGCTACCTGATTTTAAAGGCAACTGGGAAAACCTTGCAAGGGTATTGGAAACCAGGCCCGAAGTAGTATCGCACAACCTGGAAACGGTAAGGCGTTTAACCAAAGAAGTTCGTATACAGGCAAAATATGACCGCAGTCTGGAGTGTTTAAAGCATGTATCTGAAGCAGGTTTACGCACCAAATCGGGCATTATGCTGGGTTTGGGCGAAACGGAAGAAGACGTATTGGAAGCCATGCAGGATTTGCTTAATGCGGGCGTACATATATTAACGTTGGGCCAATATTTACAGCCAACCCGTAATCATCACCCGGTGATTGACTGGATACATCCCGACCAATTTGATAAATACAAACAATTTGGCCTTGATATGGGTTTTAAATATGTTGAAAGCGGACCATTGGTTCGTTCGTCTTATCACGCAGAAAAACACCTGTTTGAAATCTGATAATTCCTTTATATCTTCATACCATTGAGCCGTAAACAGAAAATATCATTATCGGAAGAGGAATTAGTGCTTGCATTGCGCAATCGTGAAAAGATTGCAATAGAGGCCCTTTATGATATGTACTCTTCCTCACTATATGGTGTTATATCGCGCATCATTATTGATACGGCAACTTCCGAAGATGTATTGCAGGAAACTTTTGTAAAAATATGGCACTCCTTTCCGAGCTACAGCACCGAAAAAGGCCGTCTTTTTACATGGATGATTAATATTGCACGTAACCTGGCAATAGATAAATTAAGATCAAAGGACTTTAAAAATCAGAATAAAAACCAGGAGCTTGAAAATAACGTAACTTCCATAGACGAACAAATAAATACAATCTACAAACCTGAGCTGTTGGGTATTAAAGAATTAGTGGAAACATTAAAGCCCGAACAGAAGTCGATTCTTGATCTGGTATACTTTAAAGGTTATACTCACGTGGAAGCTGCCGAAGAACTAGGCATTCCGCTGGGCACCATTAAAACACGATTACGGATGGCTATTCAGCAACTCAGGAAACATTTTAATTGAAAGGTTAGAAGTGGAAGACATTAAAGCATATATGGAAACGGGAATACTGGAACTTTACGTTCTGGGGGATGTAAATCCCCAGGAGAAGTTGCAGGTGGAGGAGATGGCTGCTAAACACCCACTAATAAAAGCTGAGCTCGAAGAAATTGAATTATCTATGGAGCTATTTGCCCAGGAAAATGCAATAGAACCGGCTGAAGCATTACGAGACAGAGTTTTAAACAGCGTTTTAACCAATTTTGGTGATGACAGAACCTTTATAAAAGCAACTGACAATACCGAAGACAAAATTGTTAGCCTACCGGCGGCAAAATCAAGCAACTTTTATAAATATGCATTTGCGGCGTGCCTTGCTTTATTGCTGGCCAGCGGTGCAGCATTAATCAGCTTATACGGCAAGCTACAGGATTCTTATACCCAGATAGCTGCTCTGCAAACAAACAACCAGCATTTTGCCAACCAGGTTAATTTTAAAGAAGGCGAATTGCAGGTTTTGCGCGATACTTCCTTTAAATTCGTTAAGCTACAAGGAACGGCACATGCGCCAGATGCAGGATTAACGGTTGCCTGGAGCCCTGCCCGTAAAAAGGTTTGGATAGATTTACGCTCCTTAAAAATGCCTGTTAATGATAGCACACACCAATATCAGCTATGGGCATTGGTTAGTGGCAAACCGGTTGATCTGGGCGTATTTGATAAATCTTCGGACTCTACTGATATGAAGGAAATGAAATCAATTGCCTCTGCCGATGCATTCGCGGTAACGCTGGAACCCAAAGGCGGCAGTGTTTCGCCTACTATGGACCAGATGATGGTTATTGGTAAATTTTAACTATCTGCACCTTCGTGCACCTTCAAGCACAATCCCCTATTTAATGTTCTTTTAGTAAAAGTTTTTGAAAAATTAATTTTTCAAAAACTTTTCTTTTAACGGCTTGTTAGCACCATTAAGTTACAGCTAACAATAAAAATGATTTTTTACGGTTTATTGTAACTAAGGCACTAGGTATAACGTCTTATACATACAAGGCGCAAAACCAGGAAATTGCTATAGTACTACTATCTATGAATTTTTTAGCACAGCCTTTTGAGATTTGAGTATTTAGTTCTTGATAAGATCAGTTAATAGTTAATAAACGGTTGTACAAATACTTACAACCGTTTTTTTATGCCATTAACTTTGCCATAGTAGCAGGTATCCTTGCGGCCAACTGCCCTGGTAAAACAACATTAAGGCGATTGGGTAACGCTAATTCGTCACCTGCTTTACCATGAATATATGCTCCAATTATACATGCTTCTGCCGGTGTATATTTTTGTGCCAGCAAAGAAGTTATAATTCCGGTGAGTACATCGCCCATGCCGCCGCTTGCCATTGCTGCGTTACTGGTTGTATTAAAATATACTTTTCCTTCTGGAGTGATCACTATAGTATAATCGTTTTTTAAAAGAATATTTACCGAATACTCCGCAGCTTTTTGAATGCCTGTTTGTATTCTTTGCCACCAGTTACTGTGCTCACCAAAAAGCCTGTCGAACTCTTTCATGTGAGGCGTTAAAACGCTATTTGCAGGCACACATTTCCAAAGTGAGCGATGGGTTGACAGTAAATTAAGGGCATCGGCATCCAAAACAATTGGCTTTTTGTAATTGGTTAATATATCTGTTAAAAGCGCTAATGCCATTTCATCTTTCCCTAAGCCGGGGCCTACTCCTATCGTATTAAATGCTTCCCAGGGAATGCGGGGTTGTTCGGCTCCGTTACGTACTATCGCCATAATTTCGGGCAGGTAACTGTTCAAGGCGGTAAGGCCGCTTTGCGGCACACAGGCAGTAGTTAATCCCGCGCCTGCATAGGCACAACCTGCCGAAGAAAGTAAAGCGGCACCCATGGTTTCTGCTTGTCCGGCTACTATCAGTGCATGCCCGTAAGTACCTTTATTGCTGAAACGATGCCTTGGCTTTAGCATTTGGCGGATATCCCTTTCCTCAACAGCCAAATACGGCGGACGAAGAGATGCTATAAATTTTTCATCAAGGCCGATATTTAATACTTCCAAACAATCAACATAAGAAGCTGATTCGGGCAGTAAGAAATTAATTTTAGGCTGTTGGAAAGTGATCGTCAAGCTTGATTTTATGGCTACTGCATCAGGTGGTACTTCGCCATCGGCAAAAAAACCGGTGGGTATATCAACCGCCACCACTATTCTTTTTAAATCGTTAATATAATTTACCAGTCTTTTATTATCGCCCTCCAATGGTTTGTTTAAACCGGTACCCACCAAGGCATCAATAATTATCACGCTGTTATCATCTTGAAAATGCTCCCCTTTACCAATTTCAGTGAGCTGGATATCTTTTTGCCTGAGCCTTTTCAGGTTCTGATCAAAATCGTTCGTCGATTTATCAGAGAAACGGGCAATTCTCACATTTAACGATTTATATTGATGATCCGTCAACATGCGCGCAATGGCAAGCCCATCGCCACCATTATTCCCGGTTCCGCAATAAACAGTGATCGATTGTTTTTTATCAGGAAAATGATTGATAAACCAACCCACAAAGGCTTTTGACGCCCGCTCCATTAAGTCAATGGATGAAACAGGCTCATGGGCGATGGTATAAGCATCAGCTTCGCGGATTTGGGCGGAGGTAAGTAAAGGCAGCATATTAAGCTAAAGTTACGATTGTTTGTTTTTGTTTTGAGGAAAATTTGTAATAGTAACTGTAGTCTTGAATAAAGAGGATGTCATTTCGAACGAGGGTACCGAGGAGAGATCTTTTGCGCTGTGCATTAACGTTATGCACAGTCCGCAATGCATGCAGCAAAAGATTTCTCGTTATCACTCGATGACACGAGTGGTGTGGCGACGCAAATTATTGACTTATCATCAGCAATAATTTATCCAGATTCTTTTCAATCGTCTTTTTATCGCTATCTGACTTTGCCAGCTTTACTGCCATTTTTAAATGCTCAATGGCTTTTTTATTATCCACATCAGTATATAAATAACCTAAAAGTGAATAGTATAAATGACTGGTGTCCAGTTTCAATTTCTCTGCTTCAATTATAGCTATTTCTTTACCATCGGCCTTGGCCAGCGCATAAGTGCGGTTTAACGCTGCAATTGGCGAATACTCTGTTATCAATAGGCTATTGTACAACTGCAATATGCGTTCCCACTTTTCGGGGGTATCGTTTTTGTCGGTATGCTGCAAGGCAATAGCTGCTTCCAAGTGATATTTTGATAACACAACCCCTTTGGCCGCCAGGTTTAAATAATACTCGCCTTGTACAATCAGTTCTTTATCCCATAAACCTGCATCCTGGTCATCATATAAAATTAAGTCGCCATTAATATTGACGCGGGCCTCAAATCGCGAAGCATGGAAA
>JABDEQ010000125.1:0-2172 GCA_013286985.1 Bacteroidota bacterium
TATTGATTTAATTAAACAACTCCATATACCAAATTTTAGATTTTCAATTTCCTGGACAAGGATCTTCCCCAACGGTACCGGCGAAATAAACCAGCAAGGTATTGATTATTACAACCGGGTAATTAATTATTGCCTAAAAAATGGTATTGAACCATGGGTAACTATTTACCATTGGGATTTACCCCAGGCCCTTGAGCTAAAGGGCGGATGGACAAACCGCGATATAATAGAATGGTTTACAACCTTTGTAACTGCATGTGCGCAAAACTTTGGCGACAGGGTTAAACATTGGATGGTAATGAACGAACCGGCGGTATTTACCGGCGCAGGCTACTTTTTGGGAATCCACGCACCAGGCAGAACGGGTATCAAAAACTTCCTGCCTGCAATTCATCACGTGGTTTTAAGTATGGCAGCAGGAGCGAGGACGCTACGCAAATTATTACCCGACGCCCAAATAGGTACTACTTTTTCATGTTCGTACATTGAGCCATACTCTAATAAATTAAGAGATATAAATGCCGCCAAACGTGCCGATGCATTAATAAACCGTTTATTTATTGAGCCTATTTTAGGTTTGGGATATCCAGTAAACGAAGTTCCTGTGATAAAAGACATTGAAAAATATTACTACAAAGAGGGCGACGATGAGCATATGCAATTCGATTTCGATTTTATCGGCATTCAAAATTACACACGTGAAATTGTTAAATATTCATTCTTTACCCCTTATATAAGTGCCAGACTGGTTAAAGCTGAGCACCGGGTTGTACAGCTAACAGAAATGAAGTGGGAGGTTTATCCACCGGCTATTTATCAGATGATAAAAAAGTTCAACCAATACAAACAGATAAAGAACCTTTATATTACTGAAAACGGCGCTGCATTTAAAGATGTAGCAAACGATAATAAAGTAAATGACCCCGAACGTGTTAAATACCTAAAAACGCACCTCCAACAGGTATTAAGAGCAAAAACAGAAGGGCTTAAAGTGAATGGCTATTTTATATGGACCCTAACAGACAATTTTGAATGGGCCGAAGGCTACCATCCACGCTTCGGTTTGATTTATATTGATTTTAATACACAGCAGCGAATTATAAAATCATCCGGGCACTGGTACAGTGATTTTTTGAAATAGCTACTTTTTAGGCAGCCTGATATAAAATATCGTGCCTTTTTCGTCAGAGCTTTCAAACCATATTTTACCGTTATGATTTTCAATAATTTGCTTACTGATGGAGAGGCCTAATCCAAATGACTTTTCGCCGGCAGTTCCGGGGCGTTTGGCTTCGGTAAACATATTAAAGACTTTATGCCGCAATTTATCGGGAATCCCAATTCCATTATCCTTTACCGAAATTTCAATTTCATTTTCCAGTTCTGTCGCCTCAACAAATATTGAAGCATCATCAGGGCTGAATTTTATAGCATTACTTATCAAATTACTGATAACACGCCATATTTTTTCCCTGTTTGCCAATATCTTAACAGATACAGGCAAAAGGTTCAATTTAATTTCCTGGTCTTTTTCTGCCGCTTTAAATTTCAATAATTCAATGCTATGAGCCAGCAATGCGTTAATATCAACCAGCTCTTTGGTTAATACCGGCGATTCATCATTAGTAACATCCAATATTTCGTTAATAAGCTCAAGCGAATTTTGTGAAGTCTCGTGTATCAAATTTATCAGCTCCTTTTGATCCTCAGTGTAATCATCTTCTGCCATTGAACGTGTAAGGGCCGCTATACCTCCGATTGGGTTTCTTAAGTCGTGTGTTACCGTTCTCAGTATCCGATCTTTTTCCAGGCCATTGTTTTCAAGCTTCTCCAGCGTTTTCTCGAGGTTGATTTTTTGCAGACTGATTTGTTTGTTCAAATCATTTACAATTTCAACATCTTTTCTGGACCGTTTCCAGTTCCGGTAAATTAAAAAAACTATAATCACGGCCATTATCGCACAAACCACCGCCACGTACAGATATATTAACTCTATTTTATTATTGTTTTTAAGACCATCAATCTGGTATTGCTTCTCAAAGTTATCCAGTTGCTCATTTACATTACTCTCTTTTAAGAGATTTAATTTTTGAGCTGCGGAGTCTTTAATTTCAATATAGGTTTGAAGATAATCTGTCGATTTTTTAAAATCACCTTTACGAAACCAATAGT
>JABDEQ010000125.1:2182-4815 GCA_013286985.1 Bacteroidota bacterium
CACTCATCAAGCGGTTCCAATCAGCCTTCACATCCTCGTTATTAACGCTATCTAATTGAAAATGAACATCATTCAGCAAATTAATTAATAAATCATTTTGATTATGATTATAGTATATCTGTGCTAATTTTATTTCAGTCAGCTCGGCATCACTATTATCGTTCCCTTTTTGCAGATTAATATCAATACTCTTTTTTAAAAGCGCTACAGCCTGTTGGTCATCCCCTTTCAAAATCAGTACTTCGGCCTTGTTACCGTAAGCCACGCCCAGGGCAACTTCAATCATTTTAAACTGGTCTTTAAAAGCTGAAGTATTATGATTTATAAATCCTATAGCCTTATCAAAGTAAGTAATTGCACTATCGGGTTCATTATTGTGTTTAAAGCTTAGCGCTATATCGTCCAGCACTTCCTGCTTACGATAAAAATCAGCAAAGGCATTTTCAGTAGGGGCACTTAACCGGTAACTTTCTTTAAAATAATTTGCCGCCAGTTTAAAATTGCCCCATTTTGTATGAGATCATACCCATACGATAGTTATAATCAGAAATGGCCCGGTTATCTAAATTATTTTTTCCTAACTGATACCCCTCAAAATAATGCTGATAGGCTTTATCATATTGCTGCAGATCAAAATAAGCATCACCAAGCGCCATATTGGCTTCTACAACGTTCGAAACATATTTCTTTTGATGGATGCCTTCATTAGCAAACATTAACATGCTATCGGCATAAAGCAGTGCTTTTTTATTATCGCCTTTAAACTTATGCCAATAAGCATAGTGAAATCCATATGTTCTGAATTTATCGTCAATATTGGGATCACTGATATTACTTACCGCAGAATCAAGATAACGTAAACCCTCATCAACCTCGTCAGTTCCAAAAAATATGGTTACTTTAGCAAATACTGGCTTAAAGGCTTCTGAATAACCTTCTTTAGTTATTTTATCACGACTGCAAGAAACAAAGAGCAATAAAAAAACAATGAAAAAGGATTGTATTAACCCGTCGACGGCGTTTTTAAGGTGATAAAGAAGTGGATTAGTTTTTACCATAACTAATTCAATAGGAAATGTACGATGCTTTAGCGCTAAGCAATATTTCTATCGTGGTTAATTTAAGCAAATTACTTGTTATTTGAAGGCTTCTTCGCCGGTAATATCCATCCCTGTTATCAACAAATGAATATCATGGGTACCCTCATAGGTTATTACCGATTCAAGGTTCATCATGTGCCTCATAATCGGGTACTCACCTGTTATTCCCATGCCTCCAAGTATCTGGCGGGCCTCCCTGGCTATAGTTATAGCTGTTTCAACACTGTTGCGCTTGCTCATGGATATCTGGGCAGGAGTGGCCCTGTTTTCGTTTTTAAGGTTTCCGAGGCGCCAAACCAAAAGTTGTCCTTTGGTAATTTCGGTAATCATTTCGGCCAGTTTTTTTTGCTGCAATTGAAATGCGGCAATAGGCTTACCAAACTGTTTACGTTCTTTAGCATACCTTAAAGCGGTTTCATAACAATCCATAGCAGCACCTAAAGCGCCCCAGGCTATGCCATAACGAGCTTGATTAAGACAACCCAGCGGGCCTTTTAATCCGGAAACATTTGGTAACAGGTTTTCTTTAGGAACTTTAACATTATCAAATACCAATTCACCGGTTGATGAGGCCCTTAACGACCATTTATTGTGCGTTTCGGGAGTGGTAAAACCCTGCATGCCCCGTTCAACAATTAAACCATGTATTTTACCATTTTCATTTTTGGCCCAAACAACGGCAATATCGGCAAATGGAGCGTTTGAAATCCACATTTTAGCGCCATTGAGCACATAGTGATCACCTGCATCCTTAAAATTAGTTATCATGCCGCCCGGGTCAGATCCATGGTCGGGTTCGGTAAGGCCAAAACATCCCATCAGTTCCCCTGTAGCCAATTTTGGCAAATATTTCATTCGTTGCTCTTCTGATCCATAAGCGTATATCGGGTACATAACCAGCGAACCCTGTACAGAAGCAGTTGATCTTATTCCGGAATCACCGCGTTCAATCTCCTGCATAATAATACCGTACGACATATAATCCAAACCGGCACCTCCGTACTCAATTGGAATAGTAGGGCCAAAGGCACCTATCTCACCCAAACCTCGTATTAATTGCCGCGGAAATTCTGCTCTCTGGGCATAATCTTCAATAATTGGGCTTACTTCCTTTTTTACCCAATCTCTAACAGTTGAGCGTATTAATTTATGTTCACTGGTAAGTAGTTCGTCCAACAGGTAATAGTCCGGAGATTCAAAAAGGTCTTTTTTAGGCATATAAAGTGCAATTGGTTGGCAAATATAACGGATTTGTTTTCAAAGCCCATTGTGAATATTTAATATAAAACGATTGGACATTATTGTTACAAATGCAAAGAAAAACAAAATCGGAATAAGTTTCAGGATGATAATATAAACAAAAGGTGCACCCATAAGGATGCACCTTTTTTGTTTCGGTTTGCCCTGTTGTTAAGCGCAGTAAAGAAAACTGCCGTGATTAGCCCCAAGGCAATACCCGGGCGCACAACCAATAGGCTGCTGACCGACAGGGAAAGCTGTTGCATAAGGATACTGCGCATCAGGCCCGCTGCA
>JABDEQ010000126.1:0-123 GCA_013286985.1 Bacteroidota bacterium
GACCTGGTAAGTTCTGTGAAGATTTTCACCCATATGGATCGTGGATCGGATAAGCAATATGCTGATATTCACGTAGGCATACGCAATACGCTTACCATGCTGGGTTATAAGATTAAAAAAGAC
>JABDEQ010000126.1:133-4769 GCA_013286985.1 Bacteroidota bacterium
TTTACCGGCGGCAGCGATTCATCATAATCTTCAACAATGTTACCATTGTTGAAGATTATGATGAATCGCTGCCGCCGGTAAAAGCCATGATAGGCGAACTTAACCAGGTATGGACCAACCTGATTGACAACGCGCTGGACGCCATGGAGCCAAACGGTAAAGGTACCTTAACCATAAAAACCGAAAGAGAACGCCAGTTTGTACAGGTTTTTATAATTGACGATGGCCCGGGCATCCCTGAAGAGATAAGGACACGGATATTTGATCCGTTTTTTACCACTAAAGAAATGGGCAAAGGCACAGGCATGGGTTTAGAAGTAGTACTCAGGATAGTACACCAGCATAATGGCTCAATAAAAGTAAGATCGGTACCGGGCAAAACTGAATTTATTGTTTGCTTCCCGATTGACGGATAATATTTTTAGTCTTGAGTGGGGAGTCTGAAGTTGAATATCTGAAATCAACCATTATTTCATTTTTAAAACATAAACTCAAGATTACAGACTTTAGACTCAGGACTTAACACTAAATAGATAACGATTACACTACTACCCAATGGAACGACCCATAATTTTTTCAATAGATGATGATCCACAGGTGTTACGTGCCATAAGCCGTGATCTGCGAACGATGTACGGCAAAGAATATAAAATTTTAAGCACAACATCGGCCAATGAAGCGTTAGAGAGCTTAACTGATTTAAAAAACAGCTCGGATGTTGTTGCCATGTTTGTTTGCGATCAGCGTATGCCCGAAATGGAGGGCGTAGCCTTTTTGGAAAAAGCCATAAAAATATTTCCTGATGCCAAGCGTGTACTTTTAACCGCTTACTCAGATACCGAGGCTGCTATTAAGGCCATAAATGACGTTAAGCTCGATTATTACCTGATGAAGCCCTGGGATCCGCCGGAAGAAAAACTTTTCCCGGTGATAAATGATCTGCTTGATGATTGGCAAAGTGACTACGAACCCGTATTTAAGGGCATTAAGGTGGTAGGCTACCAGTTTTCGCCACAATCGCATACGGTTAAAGATTACCTGGCCAGCAACCTTGTACCTTACCGCTGGCTGGATATTGAGAAAAACCCGGATGCAAAAGATGCGCTGGAACTAAACAAAGTAGGTGTTGAGCAATTGCCAATGGTTATTTTTGAGGATGGCACTTATTTATGCAAACCCACTATAAGGGCCATTGCTGAAAAGGCGCGCAAAAGCCCGCAAATAATTAAAGAAATTTATGATGTGGTAATTATCGGTGCTGGTCCGGCGGGCTTGGCAGCTGCGGTTTACGGTGCATCAGAAGGATTAAAAACTTTATTGATTGAGCGCAAGGCTCCGGGCGGGCAAGCAGGATCAAGTTCGAGAATTGAGAATTACCTGGGCTTTCCATCCGGTTTAAGCGGAGCTGATTTGACAAGGCGCGCCATTAGCCAGGCAAAACGTTTGGGTGCCGAATTTTTATCACCCCAGGCGGTAAATGACATCACCCAAAAAGATGGTTATAAAACTATTATATTGGATGATGGCCCCGAAATTATTAGCCGTACGGTGGTAATAACCACCGGTGTTGATTACCGTAAGCTGGACGTTAAAGGTATTGAAAACTTTACCGGCGCAGGCGTGTACTACGGAGCTGCCATGACCGAAGCTTCGGCCTGTAAGGATAAGGATGTTTATATTATTGGCGGCGGTAATTCGGCAGGACAATCGGCGGTGTATTTGTCTAAATATGCAAAAAACGTGTATATCATTATCCGCAGGGACAGCTTATCATATACCATGTCGGCCTATTTGATTACGCAGATTGAAAACATTGAAAATATTTCCTTATTAACAGATACCGAAGTAATAGAAGCCTGTGGCGGTAATAGCCTCGAAAAACTTACGCTTATCAATGTTAAAACAAAGGAATGTGTGAGCAAGGAAGCGGCCGCTCTATATGTTTTTATTGGTGCAAAACCTTATACCGACTGGATAAAGCTTGATATTTTAAAAGATGAAAAAGGCTTTATCGAAACCGGCCGCGAACTGAGGCGATACGACCAGTTCTCGAAAATATGGAAAATTAAACGCGATCCTTTTTTACTGGAGACCAGTTGCAGCGGTATTTTTGCTGCCGGCGATGTACGCGCCGGAGCCATGAATAGGGTAGCATCAGCCGTAGGCGAAGGATCAATGGCGATAAGCTTTGTACATAAGTATTTGGCGGAGGTATAGTTTTTCTTACGCTAAAGATCGTTTGGACGAAAGTATTGAGGCAAAACTGTCACTTTAGCAACAGCGAAAAATCTTTGGTGCCGAATAAGCAAAGCGCAGAGCCTGTTTATCGCAAAAGATTTCTCTCTATCGTTCGAAATGACATAATTTTATAGATCAACAAAAACAAACACCATGGAAGACGACGTTTGCCAACACCTGGAAGCGATAAAATCGCTTAAGCACCCCAAAGCATATGTGTGCGAAGAATGTGTTAAAGTTAACGGCACGTGGCTGCATCTGCGTACCTGTCAAACCTGTGGGGTAACGCTGTGTTGTGATAGTTCGCCCTCGCAGCATGCCAGTAAACACGCGCGTGAGAGCGGGCACCCAGTAGTGATCTCGGCCGAGCCCGGCGAACGCTGGCTATGGTGCTATGTTGATGAAATGATGGCGGAATATTGAGTTTGCAGTTATTAATTTGCAGTGGGCAGTTAGCTACGGGATACAAATAGGTAAACCTGCCTACTGGTAACCGCTAACTTTATTAACTGTAAACTTCTTTAAATAACATCCCACTTAGCCAGATACCTGTCGAGCGATAATGGGCCCGAACCTATAATGGTAAACATAACCAGTAATATCAATGCAGTAATTGATGGCCATGCCATTGTGTTAATTGCTGAAACAAAAAAGTCTGTAAAAAACACGGCCGCCAGTACTATTGGTATTTGAATAATACAGGCAAAACGCGTAAGCGTACCCATGGCTATTAATACGCCACCAACCAGGTGGGCAAAGGTAACGTAGTAAACCACCGTCATTAACAAAGCGGCGGGGATATAAACTACGCTTTGATCTTCAATCATATCTTTCAGATACGCGGAGTTATCTAAAAAAGCGAAGCCCTTAAGCATTAAGAAAATCCCCAACGCTACACGAATAATATCCAACACCATAGGGTGATGCGTATCGCCCCAGTTTTCAATTTTATGAACAACGTTCATTACAACCTCCTGTTTTTAAGTAAAATAGGTTTATAATTGGTTAGATAGCTTTTGGTTTAAACTATCAGTATATTTACTTTATAACAATAAAGTTACACAACTGGTTTTAAAAAAACAATAGCGCTGGGTTTTAAATTAAGAGCGTTCGAAACAAAGAAAACAAACAACAAGACTGGCATCCTGATTATTAAATCCCTGCTGACCCTGAAAGTGAAATGACAAAAAATGCACCATAGGTGCGAAATATCGGTAGAAAATATTGTTGCAAAATGTTTTGCGTGCTGTAGGTACGCTACACACCGGCGTACAGGTTTCGTACCTACGGCACGATATTGTTATTGATTTTTCTTTCTACCAAGCTTTGACCCCTCTGGGGTCTTTCCTCGATTTAATTATTTGAACATGACATATATAGCGGTATTAAAACTTATTAGCGTTTAATACCGGGTTTTGGCTGGCATTTACCTGATAGGTGTAAATGGTATTATCTTTATTTACCTCAACTACCCGGTACCCGCGGTAATCGGTTCCCCAGTTGCCCCCAATGTGCGAGTCGAAAAAATGCGGGAATTTATCGGTATATCGTACACCATCAAGCGTATGATCGTGCCCGTGGAAAGCTGCTTTCACATTCGGATATGCCTGCAGCAGATTAACGGTTTCGGGGCAGTTTAAAAATATATTGGCTTCGGTTTTTAACCATTGAACGGGCGCAATATGCAGCACCACAAACACGATTTTCTTATCAGTAAGCTTATCGAATGATGATTTTAAAAATTCATTATCCGGGCAAACATATCCTCCTTTGGTATCGGCAGTATTGGCAAACACAAAAGCCACCTCGTCCATTTCAATAACATATTTATCCTCGTAGCCAAAAACAGTTTTCCATATCCCGCCATCTGCAAAATCATGATTACCCGGAATAGTATAGCAGGGTACAGCTAACTTATCCAGATAATTTCTTTTTATCTCGGGCAATAAATCAGGACGGTTATGTACCAGATCGCCATTAATGATCACTAAATCAAGTTTATTTTTGGTGTGGTCTTCATTCAGCCATTTAACCATACTACTGGTATAAGCAGCATAATCGGTGCCTTCCTGCCCGTAATGAATATCAGATGCAATAGCAAACCTTAATTTAGGTTTAGAAGCCAGTTGCCTTTTATAGGCATTATTATTTGCTGCAAAAGTATTAACAGCGGGTAAAAGACTAACTGCGGCAATACCTGTTGCAGCTTTTTCAATAAAATTTCTGCGTGAGCTCATTGGCTAAATTTAAATAAAAGTAAAATCTGCCATTAAGATATCATTAGTTCTGAATAAATTAAAATACTTCCTTCCGGTTTGGCCTCACCTAAATCCTCTCCAGGGGGAGAGGACTTAAACTTCGCGCTTTTTTAAAGCCCTCTCCCCTTGGAGAGGGTTGG
>JABDEQ010000127.1 GCA_013286985.1 Bacteroidota bacterium
TGTGCAAACTTGTAGTAATTGACGACAACCCAACAGATCATTACATTATGCAAAGATTACTGCATAATAACTATAACTGTGAACAGGCCACCTATACATTTGATGGCCGGTTGGTATTAGATTATTTAGAAGAAAACAAAGAAACCGGTACGCTGCCAGATGTGATATTGCTGGATCTGGATATGCCCCAGTTAACAGGCTGGGAGTTTTTAGATGAGCTGGAAACATTTAACGCAACGGCAAAAAAAACCGTCCGGGTACACATCATGAGTTCGTCCATACGTTCGGCAGATGTTTTCCACTCAAAAAAATATGCCTGTGTGAACTCTTTTATGACCAAACCATTATCGCGTGAGTTGATAAACAAGGTTTGCGAGGATGCCTGCACCAACGCAGTAGGGGTATAACAACTACCTGCTTTAAAAATTACAATTATTGTTGAGCTATATCAATAAAGGGAGGTTTTCTATAGCCTCCCTTGCCATTTTGTGCCTTTAGGTAAATCGGCATTCATCATCTGCACATTATTGTTATTTTTACGGCAATAATGGCTATCCGCAACAAATTATATTTCGCATCCGATTTTCATTTAGGCACCGGCACCTTTGCCCAATACCGCGAGCGTGAGGCCCGCCTCGTACGCTGGCTCGACAGTATAAAACACGATGCTGCCGAAGTTTTTTTAATGGGCGATGTGTTTGACTTTTGGTTTGAATATAAAACCGTTGTACCTAAAGGATACATCCGTTTTTTGGGTAAACTGGCCGAATTGGCTGACGCAGGCATAAAGCTTTACTTTTTTAAAGGCAACCACGATATGTGGATGTTTGATTATTTTGAAAAAGAATTGGGTGCTACCATTATTACCAACGAGCTGGAGATAGAACGTAATGGTAAAAAGTTTTACCTGCATCACGGCGATGGCCTGGGTCCCGGTGATGCTTTTTATAAAATATTGAAGAAAATTTTTAGAAGCGGGTTTTGCCAATGGCTGTTTGCCCGTATACATCCAAATTTAGGCGTGGGCATTGCAAACTATTGGTCGTCACATAGCAGGCTCGCCAATGAGAAAAAAGACGAGCCAAAGCCGGGCGAACAGGAATGGCTGGTAATTTATTGCCGCGAATTGCTGCAAGCGCATTATTACGATTACCTGCTGTTTGGGCACCGCCATTTACCTTTGGATATCAAACTAAACGATAAAAGCCGCTACATTAACCTGGGCGAATGGGTGTTTAATAACACCTACGCCGTTTTTGACGGCGCAGATGTTACACTTCATTATTTCGAGAAATAGTAATAATTTTTATCATCTCTGCTTCAGGGAATAGCAGAAATTATGCTTTTACACGCTCAACATAAGCGCCGGTAGCGGTATCAACTTTAACTTTATCGCCAATGTTTATAAACAACGGAACTTTTATTTCAGCTCCGGTTTCAACAGTTGCATTTTTAAGCGCGCCGGTTGAAGTATCGCCTTTAACAGCAGGCTCGGTATAAGTGATCTCCAATTCAGCCGATCCGGGGATTGAGCCCATAATTGGTTCTTCGCTTTCAAAAGCCACAATAACATTCATTCCTTCTTTCAGGAATTTTACTGCCGGGCCAAATAACGATTTTGGAATATTATGCTGATCATAAGTGCTGTTGTCCATCACCACTAATGAGCTTCCGTCTTCATATAAATACTGGTAATCGTTAGTTTCAACACGGGCAATGGTCACCTCCTCATCTGTGCGGAAACGGTATTCAACCAGTTTGCCTGATTTAACATTACGCATACGCGCCTGGTAAAAAGCACGTAAATTACCTGGGGTGCGGTGCAAAAATTCTTCTACCTGCAACAGTTCCCCATTAAAACGAAGGATGTTGCCATTTTTTACTTCGGATGCCTTTGACATAACAATATTATTGAGGCGCAAACTTAGGAATTTTAGATGAAAGCTAAAAGCAGAGAGCTAAAAGCTTAAAGCGGAAAGCAGAGAGCGAAAAGCTTTTTTTAGCTCAAAGCAGAAAGCTAAAAGACTAAAGCTTTTTTGCTTTTCGCTTTAAGCTTTCTGCTTTCAGCTAATTTAGTCTTTCTGCTTTCAGCTAAAATCCGCACATTTGCAACATCCAACAATTACACATCCATCATGAGTGTTTCTAAACTAGCCCAAAATCTGCATGGGTCTGAAATTATAAAAATTGCAGGCGAAATCAACGAGTTAAAAAGACAAGGACAAAACATTGCCAACCTAACCATTGGCGATTTTGATTCGGCCATTTATCCTATCCCTGCTGAATTAAAGCAGGATATTGTTGAGGCTTATGCCCAAAATCAAACCAATTACCCTCCTGCCGATGGGATGCTGAACCTGCGCGAAAGCGTTTCGGCATTTTTAAAAAGCAGGTTTAATCTGGATTATACGCCTGGTCAAATCTTGATATCAGGTGGATCACGTCCGTTAATATACTCCATCTTTATGGCAGTGGTTGATCCGGGCGATAAAGTAGTATTCCCGGCACCATCATGGAACAATAATCACTATTGCGATTTGACAAATGCCCAACCGGTAATTGTTCAAACCACGCCCGAAAATAACTTTATGCCAACGGCTGCCGAGCTTGCTCCGCACCTGAAAGGAGCTGCCCTGTTAGCATTGTGCTCACCCTTGAATCCAACCGGTACCATGTTCAGCAAAAAGGATCTGGAAGAGATTTGCGACCTGGTAATTGCCGAAAATAAAACCCGTAAAGCAGGCGAAAAGCCACTTTATTTAATGTACGATCAGATTTACTCGCAGCTTACTTTTGGTAAACATGAGCACTATAACCCGGTTAGCCTGCGCCCTGAATTAAAGGATGTAACCATTTTTGTTGACGGATCATCAAAGTGCTTTGCGGCAACTGGTGTACGTGTAGGCTGGGGCTTTGGTCCGGCAGAGGTGGTTAACCATATGAAATCAATTGTGGGCCATATGGGCGCCTGGGCACCAAAAGCCGAACAGGTTGCTATGGCTAAATACCTGAAGAACGATGAGCAGGTAAATACCTATCTGGCAAACATCAAACATAACATTCAAAACAGTTTAACCACATTATACAACGGGTTTCAGCAGTTAAAGGCCGAAGGTTTTAAGGTAGATGCCATTGAACCGATGGGTGCCATTTACCTTACCGTAAAAGTTGATTATGCCGGTAAAACTACACCCGATGGTAACGTATTGAAAACATCAGCCGATATCAATTTTTATCTGATTAAAGAGGCTAAAGTTGCTTTAGTTCCGTTCTCAGCCTTTGGTACTGATGATGATGTAAACTGGTTCAGGGTATCGGTTGGCGCCAGCACCTTGCAGGAAATTAAAGAGTTAGCCCCGCGCATTAAAGCCGCGCTGAGTAAATTGGTGTAGTTTTTTTTCAGTCCATAGTCCATGGACGATAGACCATAGTTAAGAGTGTGATAAATCATTCACTATTGGCTATGGTCTTTTTGTTGTGTAGAAAGAGCTATGGTCCATGGACTATCGACTATGGTCTTTTCTATCGCAGCGTCAAATCACTTCTAACGGGGTAATGGTCTGATAGCCGTTTTTCTATTACCTGGTAATCATCTACATCAAACTGTGGACTCACCATAATATAATCTATCTGGTAGTTAGGAAAATCGCCATTATAGGTGCGCCCCAGTCCGAATCCTTTTTCGCGGAAGGCATTTTTTAGTCCTTTGCTCATCTGGTTAACGGCGTATGAAGTTGGCGTATCATTAAAATCGCCTGATATGATGTAAGGGTACGGGCATTGTGCGGCGTGCTGCTTTATCTTATCAACCTGGGTGCTTCGCTTAATAAAAGCATTTTTCAATTTGGCGCCCAAACGTTTGGTTGATGATACATCTGTTTTGCCCTGCTGCGATACCTCACTCAGGTATTTATAATCTTCCGGATCAAAGCGGATAGATTGCAGGTGGATACTATAAACCCTGAACTGCCGGTTACCTTTTTTTACGTCGATATACAAACAGGCGTTTTCGCTTTTATTATCGGATATGGCGATAGTGCCAAAATCAATAATAGGAAACTTTGAAAAAATAGCGATGCCGATGGCTTCGGAGCGGTTAAAAAATATCGGCTTAAAATAATAATAGGCCGATCCCATTATTTTAACCAGGGAATCGAGCATATCGTACTGGCCGCGATTGCGGCTGTAAAACTCCTGGAAACCAATAATATCGGGCTGCTGATCTTTTATAATCTGTAAAATTTCGCGCTTGGTCGAGGTGTCATTTTTTGAGCCGTAGCGCTTAAAATTATGTACGTTGTAGGTCATCATCCTTACTACATCGGCCCCAATTGGCTTGGAAAAATTATCAGAAGATGAATGAAAGCCTACATTGTTTTTAAAGATATTCCAGCCCAGGGCAATAGTTATTATAGAGATAGAGGCATACCAGGGCTTGCGAAACAGCCAGAAAATAATAAAGATGATGCATCCTGCGGCTAAAACCGGGTAAGCCAGACCAAAAAAGGCTATCAGCCATGCTTTTCGCGGATCAACTACCGGGGCCAGGTAACTAACAAGCAGCGCAAAGCAAAA
>JABDEQ010000128.1 GCA_013286985.1 Bacteroidota bacterium
AAAGAATATTCAGGTAAAAATGTGATTATCGAAGAACTCGAACTCATTTAATGAAGCGGTCTGCTTTAATTAAACACCTGGAAAAAAATGGGTGCCATTTGTTACGAGAGGGTGGTAACCATGCTATTTATATTAATCCAATAAATCAAAAACAAACAGCGGTTGGCCGTCACCAGGAGCTGGATAATTTGCTTTGTAAAAAATATGCAAGCAACTGGAAATCGCTTTGATATCGTAAGTTTTTGTGACTCTCCTTAATGAAATATTTTTTCATTTCTTTTTAACTCCTAACTTAGCAGCTTAAACATCTGCAACATGTCATCATTATATCCATTAAAATTCAAAACCATTTATAAAGACAAAATTTGGGGCGGTCAGAAAATTAAATCCTATTTGCATAAAGATTTCGGCGTTTTGCCTAATTGTGGCGAAACCTGGGAAATATCAGGCGTAAAATCAGATGTATCAGTAGTGGCCGATGGAGAATTGGCGGGAACATCGCTTGCGGATTTGCTGGAACAATACAAAGATGAGTTAGTTGGAAAAAAAGTATACGATCACTTTGGTAATATTTTCCCTTTACTGGTGAAATTTATTGATGCTAATGAAGATCTGTCTATCCAGGTTCACCCTGATGATGAGCTGGCCAAAAAACGCCACAATTCATTCGGTAAAACCGAGATGTGGTATGTAATAGAGGCCGACCCGGGCTCAACACTGATAGCAGGGTTCAATAAGGAACTAACCCAGCAAGAATATTTGGATAAATTTAACAGCGGCCATTTAACTGATGTATTGAACAAAGAAGATGTTAAAGCTGGCGATGTATTCTTTTTACCGGCAGGCAGGATACATACCATAGGCAAAGGATTACTGATTGCCGAGATTCAGCAGACATCAGATATTACCTACCGTATTTACGATTTTGATCGTGTTGACGATAAAGGTAACAAGCGCGAATTGCATACCGAAGAAGCCCTCGCTGCAATTGACTATAAACATTATCCTGAATATAAAACCAATTATCAACCCGAAAAAGATAAAACGGTACACCTGGTAAGCTGCCCTTATTTTACCACTAATCTGCTGGATTTCACCCACAGCACTACCAAAGACTATTCGGTACTTGATTCATTTGTGATTTATGTTTGTGTTGAGGGAGAGTTTGCGGTGAAATACAACAATACCAGCTATTCAGTAAAAATGGGCGATTGTATATTGCTGCCTAAGAGCATTGATAAGGTTGAGCTGGAAACCAAAACAGGATTTAAAATTTTAGAGAGTTATATTGAGTAGAAGAGGTTAGTGATTGGAGGTTGGAGATTAGGTTGTTTGTTGTAAAGTCCGAAAGTTGGTAAAGTTCTAAAGATGAAGCTACCTAACCTCTAGCCTCCAACCTCTGATCACTATCTCAGACCAACCTAATGGTAAACTTAGTGCCCACATTAACGGTACTATCTACTTTAATGGAGCCGCCGAGGGCCTCAATCTGGTTGCGGGTGATAAACAGGCCTATACCTTTGGCATCGGAGTTTTGATGGAAAGTTTTGTACATGCCAAATACTTTGTCGCCATATCTAACCATGTCAATGCCAATTCCGTTATCTTCAAACGTCATGTAAATATGATCGTGATCCTTAATGGTGCGGCAAGAAACTACTGTTTGCCTTTCCATGTGGCGATATTTTAATGAATTAGTAAGCAGATTTTGCATAATACTTTCCAGGTAGGCAGGTATGTAATTTATAACAGGGCATCTGCTAAAATCGTACTCAATTTTGGCATCAGTATTTTCAATATTGCTTTGCAGGGCCAACATCACATTTTTAAACGATTCTTCAAACGAGACCGTTTTCCGTTCCTGTTCTACATCAGTTTGTATCTTAACAATTTCGTTCAGGTGATCAATAGTAGTGCTTAGGCTGTTACTAATTGATTTGATATGGGCAAAAACCTCTGCGCGGTCATCTACCGATTCACTTTCTTCGTGCAGGTTTACCATAAACTGCAAATTGCCGGTATGCGAGCGCAGGTTATGCGAAACGATATAGGCAAAATTCTGCAAACGTTTATTCTGCTCATTAAGCAAATTAATTGATGCCTGTAAGGCAAGGCCTTTTCTTTTAATGGCATCAATATCCTGTAAAATGCCCCGTAGCTTAATGCATTTGCCGTAATCATCAATAATGGGAATGCCTTTTGCCTTAACCCATATTACGTTATTTTTTGCTGTGCGGAACAGTAACTCCATGTCATAGGGTTTACAGTATTTTATGGCATTATCAATGGCCTCGGCAAGCATAGGGCGATATTGCGGTTCAAAGAAGCTTATAGCTTCTTCAATGCTTAATTTTATTTTATCGTTCAGCTCATAAATATCAAATGCTTCTTTTGATAACCAAAGGGTCATTAAAGGCACATCAATTTCAAAGCCGCTAACCCGTGCAATGGCCCCGGTTTCGTTAAATAAAAGACTGTTTTGCGCTGAATGTAAGCGTAAAAGTTTGGCCTGATTAACATTAATCAGCGATCCGGTAAATTTAGGTCCGTCGCTGTTTTCCCATTTTTGGGTGGTGCTTTCAAACCATTGATAGCCTTGTGATTTTGTTAATAGCCTTATTTGTACAACGTTATTTGGCTCGCTGGCGCGCGCGTGCATAGCGTTTAAAAATACAGGCTTATCGTGATGGTAAAGCAGGTGATCTAAAAAGAAATTATAGGAACATTCTATTTCGCCGGGCATATACCCCAAAATGCTATAAAAACCCGCAGACCATTTAACATCTTTGGTAACAATGTTAAATTCCCAAATCCCCGCATTTATATGATCAATTATTTGAGCAAGATGCGATGCGTCATCAGAATAGAAATTATTCCCGCCTGCAGTACTCATATTAATAATTGATTCATAGTTAGTTTAACCAAAAGCTTCTCATTGGTACAGAAAAATCCATGCCAAAAACATAAAACCGAAACACTTTGGGACTGTTTAATACGGAATACGTTGAAAATAGTTCAACCTTAATAATTAAATCGTAGTTTAATTGTTAAGTGATCCGATACATTGCGCTTCGTTTATAAGTTTTATAAATAGTTTATTAAAGGCGATAAAAATATGATTTTTTATGTTGTAAATGACATATAATCAAATAGTTTAATTAACATCTGTGTAAAATTGAATGCTTTTTACCTCCCTTTTAAATACCTTTTATGAGAAATAATGGTTTACTGGTTAAAATGTGCAGCACTATTACAGATATTGATTATATTATCTTAAAAGTCTCTTTTTCTGCTTATGAAGCTTCCTCAATTCGGGGATGGGAATACCCGGTTTAAAGGGCGTAGTTTTATAGCTGTATTTCATTTTTTTAAGCGGTGAAAAGGTTAGATTTTTTTGCAATAATCCGGCAGTTTTTCACAAAAAAAGCCGGGTATTACCCGGCTAAAATAAGGAATGATATTGAGCTTTTATAGCTATGTGCAATAAATTGCCGGTATTATAAATTTCCTCTTGATTCCTGTTCCCTTTCGATAGCTTCAAATAATGCCTTAAAATTACCGGCACCAAATGATTTTGCGCCTTTGCGCTGAATGATTTCGAAAAACAGGGTTGGCCTGTCTTCTACCGGCTTGGTGAAAATTTGCAGCAGGTAGCCTTCATCGTCACGGTCAACCAAAATGCCCAGTTTTTTTAGGGGTTCCAAATCTTCGTCTATATGGCCCACACGGTCAATCAGGTCATCGTAATAAGTTGTGGGTACTGTTAAAAATTCAATACCCCGACTTTGAAGATCGGTCACGGTCTTAACAATATCGGCCGTTGCTAATGCCAAATGCTGAACGCCTTCGCCCTCATAAAATTCCAGGTATTCTTCAATTTGCGATTTCTTTTTCCCCTCAGCCGGTTCATTTATCGGGAATTTAACAAAACCGTTTCCGTTGCTCATCACTTTACTCATCAGTGCGGAGTATTCGGTTGATATCATTTTGTCATCAAATGTCAAAATGTTTCTGAAGCCCATAATGTCTTCATAAAAATTAACCCATTCGTTCATTTTATGCCAGCCCACATTGCCTACACAATGGTCAATATAAAGCAAACCGGTATCTGTTGGGTGATGGTGCGATTCCTTGGGTTTATAACCGGGTAAAAATGGTCCGCTATAGTTTCTACGCTCTACAAAAAGGTGAACAGTTTCGCCATACAGTTTTATACCGCTCATGCGTACTTCGCCATGTTCGTCGGTCAAAGTTTGCGGTTCCATGTAGCCTTGCGCTCCACGTTGGGTAGTTTGTTTAAATGCATCGTAAGCATCATTTACCGAAAGCGCAAGTATTTTTACACCATCACCATGTTTTTTGATATGCTCGGCAATTGGATGGCCTGAAGTCAACGGTGTAGTTAAAACCAGGCGGATTTTACCTTGCTGCAATACATACGAAGCCCTGTCGCGTACACCGGTTTCCGGTCCTGAATAGGCCAGGTCCTGAAAGCCAAATGCTGCTTTATAATAATAGGCTGC
>JABDEQ010000129.1 GCA_013286985.1 Bacteroidota bacterium
TTCTCAAACTCAAAATCATTGTGCAGCCCCGAGAAACTAACGGATGTGATATTTTTTAGACTGTCGGTAGCTAATAGTCTACCAAGGTACATGCCTTCGTCAAAGCCTTTTATGGCATAGCTATTAGGCTCGGCGTGGTAAATATTTCTGTACTGCTTCACAAAAGCAACAGTATTTTCGGCTTTGTAGTCAACATGATCGGAAGAAGTAACGTGTGTATCGAGCCGTTGCAGCAAATCGGCCTTTAAAAAAGAAAAATTTATCCAGTTGGGATGCCCAAAAACGGTTGTTGGGTACGATTTACTCAAACTATCCAGCGCGCGCAGGGTAACCGATAAAAAGTGCTGGTCGGTACCCGGAACCACGAATATGTTCTTGCCTGCCGGCGATAACTGGGGTATAAGCGAACCTAACTGGCCGTGAACTACCGTAAGCTCAATTACCTTAATACGTTTTTTGCTCAAACTATCAATAGCCTTTTTAAAGGGAATGATGTATTCATTCTCATCGCTAAAACCCGAGTGGGCAGCCTGTATAGGTTTTGGGACTGATGAAAAGCTGGCCATGGTTAAAAGTACTCACCCCGGTTTTAAGCTGGATGAGGTTTTCCCCTGGGTTGATCAGCTTTCGGCCGGAATTGATAAGGAAGCTTTTTTACGTTCGTTTTTTATACAGCCCGATCTTTTTATCCGTGTTTATAAACGATACGAGCCACAGGTAAAAATTATACTTACCACTGCCGAAATTGCTTTTAAAGATGAAGGTAATGGCTGTTTCTCATTGCCAAACGGTACCCGCCTGGAAACGCTGATCCCTAATGCCAACTGGTATGAGGTGCAGGATTACTCCTCCCAGCAAACGGCTCAGTTTTTTAAACCACAGAAATGGGATGCCTGGTGGGATGCCTGCGCTGCTTCGGGTGGCAAATCGCTACTGTTGCATGATCAGGAGCCTAATTTGAAGCTGGTAGTATCTGATATCCGCGAATCTATCCTCACCAACCTTGATGAACGCTTCCAGCAGGCCGGGCTCATCAAATACCAGAAAAAGATCCTCGACCTAACTCAAAATAACGACCTTATATTACACGACTACGCTTTTGACGGTATTATTTTAGATGTCCCATGCAGCGGCTCCGGCACCTGGGGACGTACACCCGAGATGATCAGTCAGTTTGATACGCACAAGATTGAGTTCTTTCAGCGCTTGCAGCAAAGCATTGCTCGCAATGTGGTAAAATACCTTAAACCCGGTAAGCCCCTCATTTACATAACCTGCTCGGCCTTTAAAGCAGAGAACGAGGATGTGGTTAACTTTATGGTAAAAGAACTTGGCCTGAAACTGGAAGAACAGAAGGTTTTAAAGGGTTATGAAAATAAAGCGGATACCATGTTTATAGCGAGACTCACCCCCTAGCCCCCTGAAGGTGGAATTTTTGATTTGTTATTAAACTTACTCATCTTTTAACGTCCTGGCCGGGTTGCTCATCGCTGCTTTAACAGTAAGGTAGCTAATTGTAGCAAGCGTTATTAAAATAAGCGTTATAATAGGTACAATAAACTGCCACAAACTTAGCTGAACCCTGAAAGCATAGCCATTTAACCATTGATTTACCAACACAAAGGCAAGCGGAATAGCTATTAAACTGCAAACCAGTATCAGCCTGATAATATCCCACGTTAATATGGATACGATGCTTCGCACTGATGCGCCCAAAACCTTACGCACTCCAATTTCCTTTGTACGGCGTGAGGTATTATAAGCAGTAAGACCAAAAAGTCCCATACAGGCAATAATAATTGCCAATGCAGAGAAAAGCATAAAGATGCCTCCAAATTGTGTTTCCTGCTGATATTGGCGGTTGTAAAAATCATCCAGAAAAAAGAAATCAAAGGATGATTCGGGGAAATACCGGTTCCAGATACTTTTCACCTCATCAACTATCCGGCGGTTATTATTTGCACTGGTTTTAATGGAATAATAATTGGTGCCCACCCATCCCAATTTAGGATCCATAAAAAGAATTACCGGTGTGTAGTTGCGCTGTAATGATTGCTGATGATAATTTTTCACAACCCCTATCACCTCATTAGGCTTTTTATCAAGCGTTTCCAGCCACACTTTTTTACCTATTGCATCATCTATTGAGGCAAAGCCAAATTGTTTTACAGCGGCCTCATTTAATACAACACCTGTGGAATCTGAAGGGCGGCTTGCATCAAATGCCCTGCCTGCTATAATTTTCAAATCATAGGCATTAATAAAATCGAAATCAACGCGTTGCAACTCATACAACCGTTCTTCAGCTTTTGATGCCCCAAACCTCCTGTCGGCCGAAAATCCTCCAACCTCTTTACCTGGTACAGACGCTGAACCTGTAATGCTTTTCGCGCCGTTAATGTTCTTCACCTCAGCTTTAAAGCTCCTTAATTTTGATGCATAATTATCGGTACTCACAGGCGCTTTGAGCACAAGAGTTTGATCCATATTGATACCCGTATCAACATTATTCATATAATGAAGCTGCCTGTAAATAGCAATAGTGCCTGCAATAAGTAATAGTGAGGCGGTAAACTGGAAGGCAACCATTCCTTTACGAAGGATAATGCCACTTTTTGAAAAGGTGTAGCGGCCCTTTAATACCCGCACCGGGTTAACATTGGCCAATACTAAAGCGGGGTAAAAGCCTGATAAAAACATAACCGCCAATAACACGGCCCCGGTTTGCAGATATAAAGGCCAATCAAATAAAAGGCTTTCGGTTGCGCTTTTGCCGGTAAAAGAAGGCAAATAGTAAACTGATACATTCACAATAACTATGGCTATAACCAACGCAGCCAGGTTAATAATGCCCGATTCTATTAAAAACTGAGCCAATAACTGCCCTATTCTTGCCCCGTTTACTTTACGGATACCTATTTCACGTGCCCTATCCGCGGCTTTGGTTGTTGCCAGGTTAATATAGTTTACGCAGGCTATTATCAATATAACAAAGGCCATTATATTTAAAAAGCTAACGGCAAGGGCGTTTCCTTTGGTTTCAATTTCATAAGGCTTTGCAGGATTTAAATGGATACTGGTTAAGGGAATCAACCGGATGGCCCATTTTAAATCTTTAAGCGACTGGGCTGTTTTATATCGCTCTGCAAGGGCCGGGAACTTCGCTTCAACGGCGGTTATATTGCTATTGGGCTTTAGTTTTACAAAAGTGTAGCTCTCGTGTATGTACCAAAAATCTTTAAGAAACTTAGGCTGGGTATCCCACGATATTAAAAAGCTGAACTTTATAGTAGTATTTGGGGGCACATCTGCAAAAACACCCGTTACCATACAATGAAAAGTGCAGTTATAATTCGTTACATCAACAAACTTACCCATTGGGTTGGCATTGCCGAAAAACTTTTGTGCAGACGATTGCGATATGGCTATAGTATTGGGCCGGTTTAATACAGTTGAGGCATCGCCTTTTATTAATTTATAAGTGAAAAATTTAAAGAAGTTAGTATCTGCAAAGCAAACATGCTCTTCCCTGTATTTTATGTTCCGATACCGTACTACCCTTTCAGAATTATTCCAGTTTATCCGCGCAAATGATGCTATTTCGGGAAAATTGGCCTTCATTGCAGTGGCATACCCATTGGTACTGGTGGCCCAGCTATCGTTTAAAACATCCCCTTTATAAAACTGACTTTCCACGCGGTAAATATTATCTGCGTCGGCATTCATGTGGTCGTAGCTTTTTTCAAAATGCACGTAGGCACTTATCACAACAAAGGCGGCAATACCCAAAGCAAGTCCTGCAACATTTATAAAAGTGTAAAATTTGTTTTTGATCAGGTTACGATAAGTAACCAGCAGCATATTACGTAGCATATTGGCAGATTTATACCCCTAATATAACAATTTGAAAATCAGTTGTACAAACTGTAGCAAAAGCCGATAAATGTGAATATTTATTATCAGCAAGAGATATGGATGTGCTGTTGCGTTCGTTTCAGTAGTGAAACAGGGTGAAACACTTTTGAAACAGCAACCTTCCTCCGTTCTTGTCATCGAGTGATAACGAGAAATCTTTTGCGCTAAACAAGCCTTACGCTTCGCCTGTCCAACGCAAAAGTTTTCTCCTCGGTACCCTCGTTCGAAATGACAAATAGGACAGAAATATGGGTTTTCACTCCCCTTCAGGGGGCTGGGGGTTACAAATGCGTATTACTCCTGAACAACTTTATCGCGATAGCTAATAAAATAATACCGAAGGCTTTACGCAATATGGCTAAACCGGTTTGGCCCAAAAGATGCTCCAGCCATTTTACATTTTTTAGTACCAGGTAAACAAACAGGGTATTTAATATAATGCCTACTACAATAT
>JABDEQ010000130.1 GCA_013286985.1 Bacteroidota bacterium
TGATAAGGGCCTTTTTTTTTAAAATCACCCAAAAGTATGACTAAAAATATAAGCCGTTAATTCAATTTTGAGCAGGATTTAAACTTTAAACCATAAAAAAATGAAAAAGATAATTTGGGTTTGCGGGATAATAGCCGGTATTATAGGCGTATCATGGGGGGTACTTGGCGAAGCAGTATTGAGCAATAGCCTTAGCCTGAACACCAAGATGATGTTTGGCTATGCAACTATGCTATTAGGCTTTTCGCTCATTTTTGTGGCCATTAAAAATTACCGGGACAATTATAATAACGGCCAGATTACTTTTGGTAAAGCGCTGCGCATTGGCCTCCTGATAACGCTTATCGCGTCAACCGTGTACGTGGTGGTTTGGATGATTGACTATAGTTATTTCGTTCCTGATTATGGCGACAAATACCAGGCCCAGGCTATAGCAGAGTTGAGGGCAAGCGGGGCAAGCGCCACGGAAATACAGAGGCAGGCAGCGGAAATTACTTCCTCGATGGCCAAATATAAATCAAGCGCCGTTTTTAGGGTGATGTTCACCTACCTGGAGATTGTGCCGGTTGGCATCGTAGTATCGTTGATAGCTGCGCTTATACTTAAAAAAAGCACCAAACCAGCTATGGTGAACGCATAGGTTAAATTAAAGCTGATTAAATATGAAAAAAGTAACGGGCCTGGGCGGCGTATTTTTTAAATGCGATGACCCGAAAAATATGAACGAGTGGTATGCCAAAAACCTTGGACTGAAAACCAGTGAATACGGGACGACGTTTGAGTGGCGACAAGCTGATGATCCGTCGAAAACGGGATCGACATCATGGTGTGCATTTCCGGGTGACACGAAATATTTCAATCCGTCGGCAAAGCCTTTTATGATCAATTACCGGGTAGAAAACCTCGTTGCATTGCTTGATGAGCTAAAAAAGGACAACGTGACCATTGTTGATGAAATATCCGAATATGACTATGGCAAATTTGTACATGTGTTGGATCCGGAAGGCAATATAATTGAGCTTTGGGAACCGCAGGATGATTAGTAACAGGAGAATATGATAGCCTTTATTATGCCCTTAGGTCAATTAATAGCTGTAAATCTTCAATAAGATAGTTTGATGTTTTTGAGACCACTTTTTTAAGTCAAAAGCCTTTAGATGAAAGTCTGAAGGCTTTTTTGTGCAAGCAGAATGCTTGCATTATTTTAGGTTGAAGTTTGTAAACTTCGACCGGTTAGGGAATTTAAACACAGATATGTTCCGATCTTGCTAAAGCTGGAAACATCCACCAATAAAATTACCGTTTAAATAATCGTTTTGTACATGCTTTTACAGCATTTGCCGCAGTCCGAAATTAACTATTCCCGATGGTAAATTTGTCCCGGAATAGGGTGAAAAAAGATGCATTCAAAAAAAACACTACAGACTGGTCTGTTTGTTTAAAAATTTATATCTTTGTATATGAGAAAAAATGCAATCAGACAAGATGTTATTGATACTGCGTCTCGTTTGTTTTATAAACAGGGTTATGCTAACACGGGAATTAATCAGATTATAGAAGAATCTGGCGTGGTTAAGTCGTCATTGTATGCAAGTTTCCGCTCAAAAGAAGATATATTAATGGCTTACCTGGAGACATCCGGAGCCGCAACTGATGAAGCGCTAAAGGCGGCTTCAGAGAAATTCGAAGATCCCAAAGACAAGGTACTGGCTGTATTTGATTACCTGGTTGAGCTTGTTCAGGAGAAGGAATATTATGGATGTAATTTTTTAAATATTATTTCTGAAATACCGAAAGACGCAGAACGTGTACGTAATCAGATCAGGAAACAAAAGAACGGCGTTAGAAATCTCTTTGCCAATATACTCCGGCCTGTTCATAAAGAGGACCTGGCAGATGAAATTTACACGCTTTTTGAAGGCGCGCTCATCGGCAATAAGGTGCATGATGAGATTCGGCCGGTACTTACCGCACGGAAAATAGCCGATCAGCTGCTTTAATAAAAAATAAATTCACTGATAATCAATATGTTAGTTTTGTTTTGGTGAAAAACTCAAATAAATTAAAAACAGACTTGTCTGTTTTTAATTTATTTGTTTATCTTTGACTTATGAGAAAGATACCAGTTAGAACGGCAATTGTTAAAACAGCATCGAGGTTATTTTACCAGCAGGGCTATAGCAACACCGGTATTAACCAGATCATTGCTGAAGCCGGTATCGCTAAGTCGTCATTGTATCAGCATTTCCGTTCAAAAGAGGAATTGCTTTTGGCTTATCTGGAAGAAACTGGTTTGCAGACAATTGAAGCACTTAACAATGCCGCAGAACAAGGTAATACGCCGAAAGAAAAACTGCTGTCAATTTTTAATTACCTTGAAATACTGGTTGATCAGCCCGATTTTTACGGATGCCATTTTTTAAACATGGTTTATGAATTGCCTGCCGATGCTGTAAGGGTGCGGGAGCAGATAAAAAAACAAAAGGATAGTATAAGGGAACTGTTCCAGCAAATTTTGGCGCCTATCCACAAAGAAATATTGGCCGATGAAATCTATACACTTTTTGAAGGATCATTAATTGGAAATAAGATTCATAATGATCCCTGGCCAATTATCTCGGCAAAAAACATTATTAAAAAACTACTATAGTTTTGCATTTATAAAAACAGACTTGTCTGTACTTTGGTAAAATAACAACAATTTGAAAACGATAATCTAAGATCAACTAAAATGAAAAAACAAACCATCTATTACAAAACCATAAATGTTGATGGGATCAACATTTTTTACCGTGAGGCGGGCGATAAAACTAAACCGCAAATTGTTCTGTTGAACGGAGTGCCGAACGCGTCAAGCGCTTTCCAGGAACTGATCCATGACCTGAAAGAAGATTTTTACCTGGTGGCACCTGATTTTCCCGGTTTTGGAAACAGCGATATCCCCGACAAAAATACTTTTGAATACAGCTTTCATAATATCTCTGTTACCATAGAGAAATTTATTGATCAGTTAGGATTAACTCATCCATCGGTTTACGCCTTAGGTTATGGCGGCCCTATAACCTTCAGAATAGCATCGCGCAGACCGGAATTATTTGCCAATTATATTCTTCAAAACTCCAATGCTTATGAAGAAGGTCTGGGCCCTGCGATGCTTAACGCCGCACCGTTTTTAGAAAAACGCCACGAAGAAACTGAGAAGCTGGTGAAACCATTGCTAACACTGGATGGCATCAAGTTATTTTTCCTGAATGGCGCAAAAGATGAAACAAAAATTAATCCTGACGGCTATTTGAATTCTTTGTACTATTTAAGCCGCCCGGGCCAGGAAGAAATCCAACTGGATCTGCTTTATGATTACAGAACAAACATCGCAGAATATCCAAACTGGCAAAAGTTTTTAAAGGAAAAACAACCGGCAATATTACTTGTTTGGGGTAAAAACGATGTGTTTTTTCCATTGTCGGCCGCAGAAGCAATTAAGAGAGAAGTCCCTTCAGCAGTGTTACATGTTTACGATACCAGTCACCTGGCTTTGGAAGAACATCACAGCGATATCGCCGAACGCATAAAAGAATTTCTAATCAAATAGAAGGAGAAGATATTTTTTTCATCTATTAAAAACACACTTGTCTGTTTTAATTCAAAATAAACTAATCTACATAAACTATAAAATTAAGATCATGAAAACACCAACAGTAAATTATCGCAAAGAAAAAGTAGGAGATTTAAACATCTTTTATCGTGAAGCTGGTTCAGTTGATGCGCCCGTGGTACTCTTATTACACGGTTATCCAACGTCATCTCATATGTTCAGGAATCTGATTCCGATACTGAGCGAAAAATATCATGTAATTGCACCGGATTTGCCGGGTTTCGGTTTCACTGATGCACCGAATTATAAAGAATTTACCTACACTTTTGATAATTTGACCAAATACATACAGGGCTTTATTGACCAGTTGGGTCTTAAACGTTTTGCCATTTATGTGTTTGATTATGGTGCTCCGGTGGGTTACAGATTAGCCGTTGCTAACCCTGAAAAAATTACCGGAATCATTTCGCAAAATGGCAATGCTTATATAGAAGGGTTAAGCGATGGCTGGAACCCGATTCAAAAATACTGGGCTGAGCCTACCGAAGAAAACCGGAATAATTTAAGGATGATGACAGCCGCAGGCACCACACAGTGGCAATATTTTACAGGTGTGAGTGACCCAACACTGATAGCACCAGAATCCTATTCATTAGACCAATTTTTTCTTGACAGGGATGAAAACGTGGAGCTACAGTTAGATCTGATGAAAGATTATGCCAGCAACGTGGCC
>JABDEQ010000131.1:0-2018 GCA_013286985.1 Bacteroidota bacterium
GTTATTTAAATCATCCGGTAGATTATGCGGGCCAGCCCGGTGATTATTTTAACATAACTGCCAATGGTGTAATTTATACCAAGGAAGGTGCACAATTGGATACCCTGAGCTATCATCTAATGGCCGATACAGGTATCGTTATTACGTCATTTGGGGTTATTGCAAATGGGGTGCCACAGGTGAGCCGTATTAAAACGCTAACATCAACCAGCCTGGTTATTGCCTCGCCATTATTTTTGTCGCCGGGCGGTATTTTTGGCAGAAAAATAACATTAAGCAGGTAACACAAAAAACAAATTATTAATTAAATTTATCCTTTTTACCAGGCAATGAAAGTATTCATATTTATCCTTTGTTCAAGTTTATTGGTTTTAATGTATTCCTGCTCAAAGGACGGTCCTCCGGCTGTTATACCCACCAGTGGTAATGTTTCGGTAGTTGGAACATGGAGCATTATAGGCGATACCACCTATACAGGTGTTAACACAGGCACCAACCCTATAATTTACCAGGGACAAAGTGGTGATTATTTTAGGTTTGCATCAGGTGGTATTCTTTATACTAAAGAAGGTACTAAACTGGATACGTTAACCTATAACCAGGTATCTGATACCGAGGTTGATATTAAATCGTTTACCAGCGCAGGTGTAGTTTCTGATGTGACTATTATCAGCTATTCGTCAACTATAATTTTCCTTAATTCGCCGTTAATTAAATCGCCGGGCGGTCCGCAGCAGCGCAAAGTTGGTTTGGTACTGGCCACGCAGTAGTTTTTAGTTTGCAGTTTTCGGTTTATAGTTTTTCCCTCTTTATGACTTGTCATAGAGAGAAAAATAAAATCGTCTTGTCATTTCGAACGATAGAGAGAAATCTTTTGCGCATGCATTGCAGATTATACACGGCGAACGATGTCCGCCGTAAAAATTTTCTCCCCGGTACCATCGTTCGAAATGACACGAGGGGAGAAGGTAGAATGAGAATGATCCGACTTTAACGGAAGATGACAGTCAACTCGCCATCCAACCTTACTTATACCTTATCTTATAAACCAAAATGATGCTGGCAAAAATTAAAGTAATGGCATTGGCTATGGCTACGGGCAAGCTATTGGCAATTATCCCATAAATAAGCCACAACAGGGTACCTGCAGTAAAGAGGGCATACATGGGTAACGAAATGCCCGATGTATCTTTAGTTTGAATGGTTTTAATGGCCTGCGGCAAAAACGAAATGGTGGTACCAAAGGCAGCGCAGTACCCAATAATGGCTATTGTATTTAAATTCATATTGTTTTTAAACAGATTAACTAATATACAATAGCCACGTTAATTTATTGCCCCACACGTGTTATATGTGATTACTGCTTAACGTTAATTGTGTGCTTCGCTATGATCTTTGCCCAATAAGCTGTTTTTATAGCTGTAGGTAAAGTAAATTACCAGCCCTATTACCAACCATATTAAAAAACGCAGCCAGTTGGTATAGCCCAGCTCGGTCATTAAATAAAAGCAGCTTAATAAACCTAAAACAGGAATAAGCGACAGGTTTTTAACAACCGAGGCCACCGTTAACACTGCCGATAAAATGATAAACAGAAACATAGGGAAGTTTTCGTGTGCATTGGCACCAGTAAACAGGGCCCATATATCATTCCTGAAAAAATAGGCCCCTGCAACAAATAAAACAGGTACAATATATTTTGAATTGAAATAAGGCAAATGGAAACGGCCGGCCTTCGCTGCCTCGCGCGGAAGTAGCAATACACCGCCGCATACCAGCACAAAGGCAAACAGGGTGCCGATACTGGTTAGGTCGGTAACGGCGGTAAGGTTCATAAACAAGGCCGGTATAGCCACCACAAAACCGGTAACAATAGTGGCGAATGAGGGCGTATGATATTTTGGATGGATGCGTGAAAATGCTTTAGGCAACAAACCATCACGACTCATGCTCATCCATATACCGGCGTATCTCACCATGGATTATTATTCCGCCTTCAAGGCGCATAGTCAGGTGGT
>JABDEQ010000131.1:2028-4317 GCA_013286985.1 Bacteroidota bacterium
CATCCATATACGGGGTTGGCCCACCTGAAAAATCAACAACACGCTGGCGGTGGCTATAACCGCACTAAATGATATAATACCACTTATTTGGGGTAGATGCACTTTGGTAAATACGTAAGCAAGCGGATCGCCAACGGCCAGATCTTTATAGCTTACCATACCGGTAAGTACAATGGCAATTAAAATATAAAGTACGGTACAGATAATGAGTGAATAGATCATGCCCCGCGGTAAGTCGCGCTGAGGACTCTGGCACTCTTCGGCCGTGGTTGATATGGCATCAAAACCAATATAGGCAAAAAACACGCCCGATACACCTTTCATTACTCCACCAAAACCGTTGGGCATAAAGGGGTGCCAGTTGGCTGGCGTTACGTAGAAAAAGCCTATACATATTACTGCCAGCACTATGGCAATTTTTAAAATCACCATGGCATTGGTAGCCTTCTTGGTTTCGCGTATGCCTATGTAAACCAGATAAGTAATAATTACCACTATAAGCAGGGCCGGTATATTGGCTATCAGCCTGAAACCACCGAAACCCGGGGCGCTGCTCCAGGCTAGTGCACCTTGTTTTAATTCGTCGGTTATGGCGGCAATATTATGGCTGGCAGTAAACGCTACCACCTGACTATGCGCCTTGAAGGCGGAATAATAATCCATGGTGAGATACGCCGGTATATGGATGTGGAAACCTTCCATCAGATTAACAAAATAAGTGCTCCATGAAATAGCCACGGCGATGTTACCTATGGCATATTCCATTAACAAATCCCAGCCAATTATCCAGGCAATGAGCTCGCCAAATGAAGCATAAGCATAAGTATAGGCACTCCCCGCAACGGGTATTCTGGAAGCAAATTCGGCATAGCATAGGGCCGAAAAACCACAGGTAATGGCAGTGATGACAAACAGAATGGTTACACCGGGACCGCCATTGAATGAGGCCAGTCCGATTGTCGAAAATATACCCGCGCCTACTACGGCCGCTATTCCCATTAAGGTAAGATCCTTTACATTTAGTTCTTTTTTCAGGTGCGATCCGCCGGAATGTTCAGCATCGCTAAAACCACTGGAAACATCAACTAAAATTTTGTGAATAGACTTTTTACGGAATATGCTTTTCGACATTTACTTATTTATTATTTGATCAGTTACTTGTAAAGGGTTGCAAAAATAAATCAAAGCAGCATATTTTCACTAAACGTTTGTGCATAAACGTTTAAAATCATTGTTACAATGGGCTTAATACAATACTTCCATTGTAAACATAACGATTTTTTTGCAGTGAATAAGGATATGCTTATTTTGCACGATGAATATAGGAATAAAAGATGTTTTAAAACAAATCAGGCTATTTTTTATCCTTTATCTTGTGCTTTTACTGTGCTGCCTGGTTGTTAAACTATTTTTTACCAAAGAAACCATTTACTTTACCATTAACAGCCACTACAGCAACTGGGCCGATGTTATTGCCCCTTATTTTACTGATTTGGGCGATGGATGGACAACTATAACCGTTGCCATTATATTGGTTTTATTTAATTACCGAAAAGCGTTGTTGCTGGCAAGCGCCTATGCGGTAACTTCCCTATCGGCACAAATAATTAAACACATAGTTAAGGCTCCGCGACCTGCCTTGTTTTTTAGCCAGCGCTTAAGTGAGATCCATTTTGTGAAAGGGATGTATATTGATAAGTTTAACAGCTTCCCATCGGGCCATACGGTTACGGCATTTTCAACTGCCGTGGTGATCACTTATCTGCTTAAAAATAAAAGCTGGAGCATACTGCTATTCATCACTGCCATACTGGTGGGCTACTCGCGCATGTATTTGAGCGAACATTTTTTTGAGGATGTCACCGCCGGCTCGGCCTGGGGAGTATTTATTACCGTTTTTTGGATTACCTGGCTGGATAATAAACAATTTTTGCATAAAGCCGCGTGGAACAGGGGGCTTTTATGGAGAGGCACTAAGTAGCGAGCCAGGAGTCAAAAATGGTTTGTATCAATTTTGACTCCTGACGCTGGATTTTCTTATCAGAAACTATCTGCTTAAAGTAACCTTACGGCTAAAAACACCACCCGGTGTTAAAATTACAGGTGATGCAATTACCATAGTGGTTTCACTTAAATTTTTAATATGACTTACCGCCGGCACCCCGTTGACAATAAGGCCGAAGGTTGAAATAACTATAGCGGTATCGCCCATTAGCTGGTAACTTAAAGTATCTAATTGTTTGCCTTCTTTAGTATAAATTACGCCATTGGTGCTAATGTTAAAATAAT
>JABDEQ010000132.1 GCA_013286985.1 Bacteroidota bacterium
ATGTCGGCATATGTTGATGCGGGTCAGTCGGCACGCGGACGTGGAAATAGCGGTACCGACTTAAACGCTATCCCGGAAGATGCGATTGATCATATCGAAATTTTGCGCGATGGTGCATCAGCTCAATACGGATCTGACGCTATTGCGGGTGTAATCAATATCGTTTTAAAGAAAGATATTAACCACTTAACATTTGATGCTGGCTTTAGCGGTTATGATGATCATAAGTATAACACCCTAAGCTTCCCGGATCCCAATGCCTATTATACCGGCAAAAAGTTTGACGGCCAAACCTTAACCCTTGGTGCCGATTATGGTATTGCAATAGGTAAAAACGGTGGCTTTTTAAATATCGGTGGCAATTATGAAGGGCAATGTACAACATGGAAGTGCCAATTAAAGGGACTAATACCGTGTTTTATTCTTTCGGCGGTTATAATTACAAACACTCGCAGGTATATGCCTATACCCGCAGCTGGAATTATGATGACGGACTTCGTGCCAACCCAACAAAGTTCCCTACCGACCCTACAACGGGCGACCTGGTTTTTGTACCGGGTATAATGAAAATAGATGCTCCTGCCGGTGCCGCCTTTAATGCTGATAATGTTTACTATGATCCGGAAGAAGATGTTTATATAAAAGATATGTCGGCTGCGGTTGGCTTCAGAGGCAAAACAAATGATGATTGGGAATGGAATGTTAGCAATAACACCGGCCGTAATGATTTTCATTATTTTGGCGAAAATACTTTTAATGCTGCATTGGTGGTTACCCCTGGTCAGCCTATACAAACCCGTTTTGATGATGGGGGTTTCAACTATCTGCAAAATACCACCAATGCCGATATAACCAAGCATTTTAAAGATGTAGCACAAGGCTTACAACTTTCGTTTGGTGCAGAAACAAGGTATGAGCGTTACCAAATCTACGCCGGAGAGCCTAACTCATATATTGGTTCAACTACTGCGGTGCCTATTACCGTTGATGGTGTAACTACCCAGCAGGTAAAAGCATCAGGTTCGGAAGGCTATCCGGGTTATTCGCCAACTGATGCACGTATAGCTAACCGTGGTTCTGAAGGCGCCTATTCAGAAATTGCTTTGGATGTTACCAAAAAATGGCTGGTTGACTTAGCCGAACGCTTTGAAAATTATGACGATTTCGGTTTTGTAGGTACCGAAAAATTTGCAACCCGCTATAAACTTACCAGCGACTTTAACCTGCGTGGCTCAATAAGTACCGGTTTCCGCGCGCCAAGCTTGCAGCAAATGAACTTTAGCAATACCAATACCGAGGTAGTGAATGGTAACCTTATTTATACTAAAACGGTACCAAACTACTCACCAATTGCAAGAGCTGCCGGTATTCCTAAATTAACACCCGAAACTTCAACTAACTATAGTTTAGGTTTTACCTGGGCGCCTATCAGTGCGTTAAACTTCAGTGTTGATGCTTATGATGTTAAAATTAAAAATAGAATTGTGTTCTCTGGCCAGTACGCCGAGGGCGATCCATCATTTGGTGATCCAAACACTCCGGGAACATTAAACAACCTGTTACTTGCCAGCCAGGTTGCACAGGCATCGTTCTATACCAATGCGGTAAATACTACCAATACAGGTGTCGACATTGTTGTTGATTACAAAACTCGTTGGGATAACAAACAGCATTTCTTTGCAACTTTTGCAGGCAATATTCAGCATGTGGCTATCAATCAAATTAACGTTCCTACAACTTTCAAAGGTTCGCCCAGTGATAGCGCATTGTTCTTTTCAGACAGGGAGCAATATTTCTTAAAATATGCTGCACCAACTGCTAAATTGAACCTGAGCCTGGAATATGGTATTTCAAAATTAGCTTTCGGAACACGGTTTACCTACTACGGTACGGTTAAGGAACTTGGTTTTGGAGAAGTAGCCGCACCAGCCGGTGCTCCTGATCAATTTTTCCCTTATGTTGATTTAGATAATGGCGGCGGCGCAGTGCCGGAAATATTTGTTTTCCATCCAAAAGTAACCACCGATGTTTATGCAACTTATAAAGTAGCAAAAAACCTGTCATGGTACATCGGGGTTGATAACCTGTTTAATGTACACCCTGATGAAGCTGTAGTTAAAGGATCTGTAAGCGCAACAAGCGGTACCAGTTCATTTGGCGATAGTAACTCAGGCGGACCGTTTGAATCTGTTCAAATGGGCTTCAATGGTATGAGATTGTACACCAAATTGAAATTCACCTTCTAACAGATAGTCAGAATTTACTCAGCGACCCTGCCCTTTTACCGGGCAGGGTTTTTTGTTGCCGGTGGTTGCCATTCGCTTTCTAAAATTTGCCGGAATTGCTTATTTATCATCAAATAGGTAGTTTTAGGAACATTATCCCCGCTATGAAAAAAGTTATATTTTTCTTGTTCGTATTACTTTCAATAATCCAGGTTAAGCTTAATGCCCAGAGTTATACTTTCGGGGTTCGTATTACTGGGAAAGGCAGGCCGATGATCCTTATTCCGGGCATAAAGGGCTCAGCAGATACCTATAACGAAGTTGTTGCTCATTATAAAGACCATTATAAGTGCTATGTGATTACTTTGGCCGGCTTTGCCGGGCAGCCAGCCTCTGGCGAAGTGAACCACCCCCTGCAAGACCAGAGAGATGAAATTATCAGGTATATTATTGAGCAGCGCTTGCACAAGCCAGTACTGGTGGGCTTTAGTTTTGGCGGTAGCCTGGCCTTGTGGATAGCCTCTACACGACCGGATTTGATAGGCCCGCTTATTGAACTGGATGGCGTTCCCTTTGATGCCGGGATAGAAAAAAATCATGTCAATATGGATTCTATCCGCAAAGATGCCCGCAACAGGATAGAAAAAACCATTAATGCCACTCCCGATTATTGGCGCCATGTAGATTCTATCCGTCACACTAAAAAATTTCGTGATGGGGGCCTTGCAGAATTACGCGACCTGGTGACCGATACTAATCGCATAAAGCAAATTATGGCTTGGGATGATTTAAGCGATTATAAAGCCAGCCGGCTGATGATAAATGAAATGAACAGCCTTGATTTACGCGATAGTGTAGCAAAAATACACTCGCCCATATTGGTGCTGGGTTCGTGGAAGGGTTGGGAAAACTTCAAAACAAAAGAAGCTGTGGAAAAAAGATATCAAATGCAGTACGCTCCCGCTGAAAAAGTAACGATAGTTTTCTCTGAAAAAGGCAAACATTTTTTGATGTATGAAGATTATAACTGGATGATAGCCGAGATGGATAAATTTTTAAGGTCGATATAAAAAGCAAAAAATTATACTTCATCAAGTAATTCCTGCGGTTCATGTAAATTAATATACCCCATCGGGCGTATTATCTTTCTTCGTGATATAATTAAAAAAATCACTAAAACAGAAAGATCATGAAGAACCACTTTCACAACGAAGATGACCACATTCATTCAACAAATGAAACTAATAATGATGGCATTGACCGCCGGGGATTTTTAGAGTGCATGGCCTGGGCCGGTACCGGAGTATTATGGATGATGTCGGGCGGTATTTTAAAATCATACGGCATGAGCCAGATGATTGATAAAACTACAGGTCATCTAAAAAAAGGATTATTGCTGCCTCAATCTGACTTTAGCTTTGTGCAGATCAGCGATAGCCATATCGGTTTTAACAAAGCGGCCAATCCCGATGTAGTGTCAACTTTGCAGGCGGCCATCGCCAAAATAAACAATATGCCAACGGCACCCTCATTTGTGCTGCATACCGGCGATCTTTCACACCTGGCCCAGGCAGATGAATTTGATACCCTTGAGCAATCATTAAAAAGTATAAAAACCGACAAGATTTTTTATGTACCCGGCGAGCATGATGTAACCGATAACGGCAAACTTTACCTGGAACGTTATGGAAAAGGAACGCTGGGCGATGGCTGGTATAGTTTTGATAAAAATGGTGTTCACTTTATAGGCCTGGTTAATGTTACCAACCACGTGGATGGCGGTTTAGGTTACCTGGGTCCCGATCAGCTAAAATGGCTCGAAAATGATGTTAAAGGTTTATCAAGCAGTACGCCGATTGTTGTTTTTGCTCATATTCCGCTTTGGGCCGTTTATCCGCAATGGGGATGGGCTACGTCTGATAGCGCTCAGGCACTCTCTTATCTTAAACGCTTCGGGTCGGTATCCGTGCTTAACGGGCATATCCACCAAACCATACAAAAGGTTGAAGGTAATATCACTTTTCATACGGCTAATTC
>JABDEQ010000133.1 GCA_013286985.1 Bacteroidota bacterium
GCAGTAAGTCATTAATAATTACGACTTAAACTATCGCTTCGCACTTAATATTAGTTGGTGAAAGCAAATATATCAGATATGTTAGATAGTGTTACTATTAATTTAACTTTTGTAGTTCCATTGGCAAATGGTTAATTTGAGCATCTGTTAGCTATGAACCAAAATCTGCAAAAACTTTTCAGCATCGCCCAAAAAAAAGAAAAAATTGGCATTGGCTTAATGTCGGGCACCTCATTGGATGGCCTGGACATTGCCCTGTGTCGTTTTACCGGTAATGGCCTGCAAACACAATTCAGCCTGCTTAAATTTATCACTATTCCTTACCAGGAAGCTTTTAAAAAAGAGGTGCAATCTATATTTGCCCGCCGGGATGCCGATTTGGAAAAAGTTTGTTTGCTGAATGCTTTTATCGGCAATTTTCATGGTGAACTGGTGTTGCAGGCTCTTACCGAATGGGGCATTAAGCCAACGGACGTTGATTTTATTGCCAGCCACGGGCAAACTATTTATCATGCGCCTAAACGATTACACCAAAAGCCTGGTTACCCGAATGCTACATTACAAATAGGGGATGCAGACCATCTGGCGGTAAAAACCGGGATATTTACCATAAGCGATTTCAGGCAAAAGCATATTGCAGGCGGTGAGGGCGCACCGCTGGCTTTATATGGCGATGTTTTGCTGGGCAGCAAAGCAGGCGAAAACAGGATATTACTAAATATAGGTGGCATTGCCAATCTTACTTTTTTGCCGGCCAATGGCGATGATAGCAAGATTTTATGTACAGATATAGGCCCCGGCAATACCATGATTGACGCTGCCTGTAGAAAATATTTTAATATCCCTTATGACGAGGATTCAACAATAGCTTTTACGGGTAAGGTAAATGAGCCGTTGTTAAATCAATTGCTGAAACATCCTTTTTTTAGTGAACAATTGCCCAAAACAACTGGTCCGGAGTTGTTTAATTTAAGTTACCTGGACGAAGCGTTAAAGCAGTCGGGTACAGTTGGTTTAAGTGCCGAAGATATTATCTGCACGCTAAGTACATTCACGGCTAAATCAATAACTGATTTTATTTTGCAGCATATTAAGGCCGGCGATATCAAGATATTCGCCAGTGGAGGCGGGGCCAGGAATATTTATATCACCAACTATTTAAAAAAGGCTTTACCCAATGCCGTTATAAAAGATACCAGCGCACTGGGCATTGATCCTGATGCGAAAGAAGCTATCCTTTTTGCATTATTGGGAAATGAAGCTTTATGTGGCGAGCCCTTAAAAATCGGCACTAACCCAACTGTATTGATGGGTAAGTTTAGTTTTCCTGTTTAAAACAAAAGCTCACCATCGTTTGGCACAAAGCATTGTTGGGTTAACTCATTAGCTTTTAGCGTTGTTTTTATCTGCTCCCTGCTTTCGGTGCCATGGCTTACTGCTTCGAGGTGTACCACATATATTTTGGCAAGCGGAGTATACCGGCATACTTTAATAACATCCTCTATATTCATCACTATTGGATCCCCGGTTGCAAAGCGGGCGGCACCTCCGTTAACTACGATGCGATCGGGTTTAAACTGGTCAATAGCCTGCCTTACTTCATCGCACCAAATGGTGTCGCCGGCAATATAAACAGCATCGTTTTGGTGGTTAATGTAATAGCCGGATACGATGCCCATCCGTTCGCCAATTTCGCCCGTGCCATGCCTGCCGCCGGTGCGGTTAATGCTGATCTCATTCCAAATTAATTTGTCGTTTATCGGTATTACGTTGGTGAAACCCTGTGCGCTTATGGTTTCGGTATTTGCAGGCTGGCAAAACAAGGTAATATCTTTAGGTAAAAGCTCCTGTGCTTTTTTATCCCAGTGGTCAAAGTGAATATGCGTTAACAGTACAGCATCGATCTGTTTAATTAGGCTTAGCAGCTCATCGTCGTTAACAGGTAAATCAACCAATGGCGCCCTTGGTGTACCGGGTGCAGCAGGCAGGGGATCAAATGTATCTTTCGCCGCAAACATCGGATCGATTAAAATATTTTTGCCATTAACAGAAAGTATCTGGGTGGCATTACGCAGCAGTTGAAGTCTCATTTTTTTACCATTATTTATTAGTCAAAAGTGATACTATATTTGTTTAAATTAAAGAAGTTTACCTTTTGGTAACCTGTTCACTATCCTGTAACCATGCAATACCAACAGTTTAAACATTGCGGACTAAACGTTGCGCTCAATATGCTCTCGGGTAAATGGAAGCCTATTATCCTGTATCATTTGTTTCATCAGCAGGAAATGCGGTTTACGGAACTTTGGCGCATTATTCCTAAAGTGGCCAAAAAAGTATTGCTTGAACATTTGAGGCAAATGGAGGCTCATGAGCTCATCATCCGCGAAGAAAAACATACTTTTCCGCCGGAGGTTTATTACCGCTTGTCTGAAAGAGGCAAGGCGCTTGGCCCGGCATTATCGGCACTTGAACTTTGGGCCAATGAATATGCGGCCAATGAGGTAGCGCTATTGAAGCAGGGTAAAAAGGTTACGGCGTAAATTGCTTTTGCTAATTCACCAATTGGCCATTTAAATCAACCGTGCGGGCAAAGGGGTTTAGATAGCGGTTGGCCAAAGCGGCAAATTCCCGGCGGGTTATAGGCTGGCTTAAAACAAAATCGGTATTGAATTTATATTGGCCTTTCCATGCTTTTTGGATATTTTTCTGTAGCAGTTGCGGGTCTGTAAGGGTATAATCGCTTATAAAAGATAGGGTGTTACCTATGGTGAAAACCTTGCCCGGCTTTTCGTTATTGAACCATAAAAATGCACGGGTATAAATTTCTGATAAAACGGCTTTAATGTCATCGGTCATCACCACAGAATCGGGCATAAAAACAAATTGTGCAGGGGTTGTTGTTTGCAGCAATTTCCCTTTCAATAAGCCTGTTGCGCTTACTTGTTGGATGGCTCGCCAGGCTGGATCTTTTGGGCTGATATCAGTAAATGGCAAAATGTATCCTTTATAGTCGAGCAGTTCACCCTGTATAATGCGGACCCTTAAATTATGTGTAGTGGTTTTAAAAAAAGCACAATAAGCTGCTACCGTCCCGGCTCCCTGACCCAATTCCAGTTGCGCAGGCAACGACTGAATATTGTTGACAGGTGCTGCTGCCTTTGCAATAACCAACAGATTTTCAAAATCGCGCAGCAAAATAGCACTCATCGGTATGCTGTTGAACGGATAGGGGAGATAGGGGGTATTGCCACGTTCCGCACCCGGGAAAACGTTGCCCGTTGCTATTGCCGTGCGATACGCGCCTGGGCCGGTGTTTTTAAATCCGGTATCAAATTTTGCTCCTGCTTTTAACGCTATCGTACCATCTGCGGTAGCATCAATTACTACGCGGGTTTTTATAGTGATCGTTTTTTCGTTTTGTTTTACAACTACCGCCCAGTAATCGTTGTCTTTTTTTATGCTGATGAAAGAGGCTTCCTCATACAGACTCAGGTTTTTTAAAGTATCAGTCATCTTTTTCAAAGCGGATATTGCTGTATCTGTTTCGAAAGTTAATGGGGCATATTGAGAGGTATCGTATCCGGTTTTTTTATGGTAGGATTGCTGTACCAGTTTCCTGAACTCACCCCAGGCACCGGATGGAATATTGCGGCCACTTTCAACCATATACATTGCTGTTGAGTTGCCGTTTGTAATGATGGTCATCTTTTCAAATACCCATATTGTTTTCACTTTGCTGCGGGCACATTGTACCGATGCGCTTACAGCACCGGGGCCATTGCCAATTACTAATACATCGGTTTTAATGGTTTGGGCATATAAAAAAGTGCAATTGAAAACCAAAAACAGTGCGAACAGGGTTTTTATCATCAAGGTGTAAATAAGGATAGAACGCTAAAATAGATCAAAACTTTGTAACGCATAAAATTAATCCCTAATTTAACTTTTTTTATGATTATGACAGAAGAGCAAATGCAATATCCTATCGGGAAATTTAAGTCCCCGGTTTCGTACACTACGGAAGATATCCGTAAATGGACCGCCACTATCCGCGAATTGCCGGGCAGATTGCGTCAGTCGATCATCACCCTGAATGAAAAACAACTGGATACTTCTTACCGCACCGGCGGATGGACATTACGCCAGGTTGTTCACCATGTTGCCGATAGTCATATGAATTGCTTAATCCGCTTTAAGTTAGCCCTTACAGAAGAAAATCCCACTATAAAACCTTACGAAGAAGCTGATTGGGCGTT
>JABDEQ010000134.1 GCA_013286985.1 Bacteroidota bacterium
AGATGAAAATGGAAACGATATAGCCGTGGTTCATGCCGCTTTTGAAGATTTCGGCAAAATGCAAAAAACACTGGAAGAAATTGGTATTGAAGTAAAATCGGCCAAGTTAGAGCGTGTAGCACAATCGTTCCACGAAGTTACCGAAGAACAGGTTACCGATATTATGAAACTGATTGACCGCCTGGAAGAAGACGACGACGTGCAGGCGGTATATCATAATATGCAGGAATAATTTTAATTTCGGAAGTGCGCCACCGCTAAAGCTAAAGCGGCACGCGGTCGAATTTTCGATTTCGGAATGATTATATACCGTCATTGCGAGGTATTACACCTTCGTCATTGCGAGGTACGAAGCAATCTCTACATAGGCAGAGCGAATACGCAAGTTCAACACTTTTCTATTCGCTCTGTAAAGCATAAAGATTGCTTCGTACCTCGCAATGACGGTTGGAAACAAAACACTAACAAAAAACACCATGCCACTTTTCAGTTCACGTAAGCAGGAAAAAAAAGTAAAGGTAACCTTTGCTAACGGCTTGCTTTTTGTTGAAAAACCTGATGGCAAACAACAGGCCTTTCCGCTGGAATGGTTTCCGCAATTGCTAAACGCTACCGACGAAGAACGTGAAGACTGGCAACAAACCGATAAAGGAATTCATTTTAACCAACTCGATCTGGATGTGTCTTTTTAATTATCCGGCCTAATAGCTGCTAACCCATGGAATTCGAAGAGTTTTTTAAGAAGAAAAAAATTGACCTGCCTGTTTTAGAAAAAGCAGAACCGGTATTATTTTCTGAATTTAAAACCCATTATGGCCAAATGGGCGAAAAAAGCTTCGATCATACCAAAAAATACTGGTTCAATAAGCTGAGGCGCCAATTTCCATTGGCACCGGAAGTTAAAACAGAAAAACCACATATTGCCAATCCAATAGCCGAACAAACAGTTACCGAAAGCTTAATAGAAACGGTAATGCCACCTGCCCCAAAAGCTGGGTTTACGCCGAGATTTAAGGCAGGAGTTACGGCAAAACCTGTCGAAATTACCGATGATAAAAAAGCAATTGATTTACCCGCCGGCAATGCTGAAGGTGTCGTAAAAGAACAACCATCAGCTGCGCCAGCGCCAAAAGTTGGCTTTACCCCTCGTTTTAAGGCAGGTGTTACCTCAAAACCGGTTGAACCACCAACAGATAAAAAGGAAGAAGATTTAACCAATGCCGATAATGCTATAAAAGATCAATCAGTTGAAACAGCAACCACGGCTCCATCACCAAAGGTTGGATTTACCCCAAGATTTAAGGTCGGCACTACCCCTAAACAGGCGGAAAATACAGCTGACAAAAAAGAAGATATTTTACCCGCAGCCTCTGAAGAATCTATAAAAGAGGTAAATGCTGATGAAAACACCGGCAGCAAACCAGCCGCCTACAAACCCCGCTTCAAAATGAAGCCAAAAACGGACGGGGAATAGCAATCACCTACCCTCTTTGTCATTTCGAACGAGGGTACCGAGGAGAAATCTTCTGCGCCTTGCACTAACACAGTGCATAGTCTGCTGTGTACAGTCGGCAATGGATGGCGAATAAGATTTCTCGTTAGCACTCGATGACAGGAAATATAAGTTTAACTCACCTCAAAATAGTCAAACTCCCCGAAAGCAAATTACAGTTTGAATTGAGATTAAGGATATAATAATAAACGCCAGCGGGCAAATTACTGCCGTTTAATCGTCCGTCAAATGGGCTGCTATACCCTTTTGATTCAAATACCTTTTGTCCGTAGCGGTTAAATACCTGCACTATTACATTAGGATAATTTTCGGTTCCTTTTATATCCCAATAATCATTAATACCATCATTATTGGGTGTAAAGGCATTGGGAATTGTAATATCTGAAGCGCTAACAGTGACTATTACCTCAGTGCGGCTGCTTTCACAATCGCCGGTATATTGACTGACAAAATAGCTTCTTGATCCCGAAACCGATACTTTAAAAACGCCGCTAACCGCATCCTGCAAAACATCGCTGGTGGCAGTGCCATTATCGTACAAACGATAGCCATAACCTGCCTGTGGATCTTTAACCGGTATTAAAACCTGCCCCGCACTACAAACCTGCACATTATTCACTGCCGGCGAAGGGACGGGCTCGGTTGTATTTCCTACGGTATAATCCTGGATGGCAATAGCACACTGGGTTGAGTCTTTTACCTGTAAAGTGTAAACACCGGGACTTACACCTATTAAATTCAAGTTGGTGGTGATGCTTCGTCCGGACGCATCTGTCCAGTTATAAGTATAAGGCGGTATGCCGCCGCTAACCAAAACATTGGTAATAGTGGCAATGCCATGCATGCATTGATCATCAGTTACCTGTGCCGAGCCTGATACAATCTGAAGCTGCGGTATCTCGTTTATAGTATAGCTATTGTAATAATTTTGGCATTGGTTAATATCCGTTACATACAATTGATAGGTTCCGGCTGGCTGGTTACTTAAAATATTGCTATTGCCAACTGTTGCTCCGGATGTTGTTAACCATAAGTATGCTGTGGGCGATGCTAAATTAGGGTTAAAGTTTACCGTTATACTTCCATTATTACTATTGCAGTACGCATCAGTACTGGTATAGCCTGAAGGATAATTCTTAAATGCCGGGATATTGCCAATAGTATAAACCTGGCTTTGTTTGGAGCAGGTTGCGTTGCTTGCTACCAAATAATAATTGCCTGATGGTGCGCCTAAAAGATCTAACGTGGTACCAACTATATGGTTATTAGCATCAAACCATTGATATTGTGTTGCGCCGTTAACCATTATTCCTTTTATTGTCCCATTGCTGTTTGTACATGATGCTGAAGATATAGTCACCGCCGATTCATCCATCGTTATTACATTTTTTTCGCCAATAGTAAACAAATCACTCTTAACCGGTGGGCAGTTAAAATTATAGTTGATCTGTAAATAATACTGCCCTGCCGGAGCATTCACCAAATCGGCATTGCCAAATGAAAAACTGGCGCCCGTTGTATTGTACCACGTATAATTAGCGCCCGCGGCGTTGGTTAATATGAGTCCCGTTACCGAGCCGTTGGGGAGGTTACAAGTAGCATCCGTAATTGCGACAAAGTTCGACTCAATTACAGGTGTAGGAACCGCCGGTAATACCTGGAATTGTGTATTCGCTGAGTTACAACCATTGCTATCGGTTATGTACAAATAATAGTTTCCGGCAGCCAGGTCGGTAACTTTATTGGTGGTTGAAATTAAAACCCCATTGGAATCATGCCAATAGTAATTGGCTACCGTAATACCCGGGCCTGTGCCGGGGTAAGCAGTAAAGTATCCGGTTGGCTGACTACAGTTTAGTTGAAATGTTGACGGATAAACGTGCGGTGTAAGATCAATCACCTTAAAACTATTCGAAACCGAAGGACAAGTGCCATTTTCGCTAATTTGCAGGTTATAAGTACCGGCTTGCAGATTATCAACAGATTGCCCATTGCCAATTACATTGCCTTTGCTATCAGTCCATTCCATCTGAAATTGACCCAAACGGGGCTCATTTAAGGTTATTGATCCTGCATGATGGCAATCATAATTCAAAATAGTTACCTCGCTTTGCGAAAGCGAATCGATCAGGAAGCCTACCGTATTATTATTTACAGTTGATGATGCGAGTACATTCTGAACAACCGCACCATTATACTGCCAGTTTCCGCTTGCGTTGGCGGTAACGGTTGCAAACCATTGGTTGGGGTTGCAGGTAGTACATTTGGTGGCTGTATAATATAACTGTACCGCTGCCCCGGCAGGCGCATCGCCCGCTACTGAAGTATTGGTAAGTGTTGTTATCCTGATGAAGTTTTTGCCGCCTGTTGGGTTGGTAAGCTGTACTGTGGCATTGCAGTAAAACATGTTTTGTATCACATTGGTGGTACAGTTATTAAGGGCGAGGATTGGGTTTTGATAATTGGTAAAGACATTTTGATCTGCAGGAGTTGTGCCTCCTATAGTTGCGTTTACATTGGTATTTTCATCAATAGCCTGCGCTCCTGATCCGAGTGAAAAAACCTGTGTCTTATCTGTTCCAAAGTAATTACCTTTTACAACAATGGTTGATGAATTGGCTGCCGCTACACCAACTTCTGTTGCAGTGAAAACATTGGCAGTTATATTGATAGTTGAGGTAGCATCATTTACCAGG
>JABDEQ010000135.1:0-2270 GCA_013286985.1 Bacteroidota bacterium
ATTAACATTAGGATAACAGTTTAATTGTTCTTTTTGCAACGCTTTAATCAACTTATCTTTGAAGTCAATATAAAGCTTATCAAGAACAGCATCTAAATTATTAGTAATGATGAACGATGCTTGAATATTAGATTTTATAAGTTCACTTAATTCGTCTCGCATGGCGTGGTTATAGGTTTGATTGGTTAAATGCTTGATTGTGTTAATATAGATGGTGATCGACTCTCTGATTATCGGCAATACGGCGACTTCATTTCTGCAAAGTTCCAGCCAGTTGATAATATCACCCTTGTAAGACAAGCATTTAAAATGAATGTCTTTTTCTAAATCATGCGAACTGTTTTTATCTGGGCCATCACCGTTTAATGTCAGGTAAATCAAATCTGCATCCGGGGAATGACGATAATAACTTATCAGTTGGCTATCGACGTCACTGGCCTGAATTTTATTCTCAATTATAATTGAATGGTTATTAACCGTATCCGTAATTAAAACATCTATTCTGCCACCGTCCAGACGATCTTCGCTTTTGAAACCGATATGCTTTTCTATTTCGACGCGACAAGATTGCGCATTAATCTGTTTGCCTTTAAAACAGGTTAGTTTGATAAACAGGTCAAGAAAAACAGGTCCCTGGCCATGTTTTCCTTTTGGATTGAGCAATTCTGCGATAAGGGCCGTGTGATTCTTTTCCGAATGCTCCAGTTTGAGTATGCGAAAGATATTAAAGTTTTCACCTGTGATGTTGGTTATGTTCGAATAACGGTCATTGATGAGCTTGATCTGCTTTAGGAAGTTATTATACCTGGGGTACTCCATAAATAAGGTTTATGGCGACAAAGATAAGCTTAGTCCTTCAAGATAATTATACAGCAATACGTTTTTCCACCTAACCAAGATACGCAAAAGTCAGTTTATGATATTCAGATTTCATAAAACCCTCACAATGCATATTGCCGACAATATGGCCGGTGTTTTCCTTGTTAAAATACCGTTAAAACACCCATTGCAACAAAAAGCATATAACCTTACCTTTCCTATAATATTAGCTATTCCTCCTCATTAATCTTACCTTATCTTATCATGGCAGAAAATCAAGTTATTGACATTCATTGTCATCCGGCTTTAAAAACCTGGCTATTCCCTTCACACCATGTCTACGACGACAAACGTTATCCAACAGACCTCAAATTCAGCGAGAACTGTTTCGTAACCATCCCGCAAATGAATCAGGGAAATGTGGGTATCGCTGTTTCTGTTTATTACATACCTGAACAGGAACTAAATACGGAACCTATGAAAAAATTCATCTTCCGGAATTTGCTTCGCTTACTGGATCTCCTATGTTCCAGGCTTGACGATATTCTTGAGCATAAATCAACACCTGACGGCCCTTTTAAGCAGATGCTTCAATATATCCAATTATTTGAGGACGACATTGCTTATGCCGCCGGCCCGACCCTCCAAAAAAACGTGGCAATTGCTCGTACTTATGCAGACTTGCAAGAGAAAATTAATAATGGCACGACAGTCTTTCTTCATAGCATAGAAGGAGCGCATGCGCTTGGGACGGGTGATATTACCGAGGCTGAATTGAAAACAAATCTGGAAGTTTTGGCTGAAAAAGGCGTATGTCAGATTACAATCGGTCATTTTTTTCAGAACATACTGGTTTCTTCATCCGGGGGAATGCCACCGGGCCTGGCCAAAGATATCAGTTATAATCCTGCTAATTATAATACCTACACAGATGGCTATAACGGCGATCTGGCAAAAAACATCATAACCAAGATGCTTGATCTCGGCATTATTATCGACCTCGTCCACAGTCATCCAGGCGCAAAAGCGATGGTTTACGCGGTTAATAATGCGAGGGCTGTCAAACGTCCCCTAGTGTTTGCACACACCGGGATCAGAGAGGTTGCACTACAATTCAACCCTGACATGGACCCTACCTATGCTACAATTCTGCCCAATAAAGATGACATCAGGGCCATAAAGGATTGCGGCGGCGTATTTGGCTTAATCTTTATGGACTACTGGCTCACTGGATTCGACGTTACAACACCGGCAATCCAGGCCATACTGGAATGTATTCGTTTCATCAGGGACACACCTGACAGCGCCGGAAAATCAGGCACTTATGACCATATCGCAATAGGCTCCGACTTGGATGGCTTTACCACCATTCCAAGTGATCTGGCAGGTGAATACATGGTACCAAATCTCGTTAACGCGATAGCGACCATCGATGGATTGACCGACGACGA
>JABDEQ010000135.1:2280-4184 GCA_013286985.1 Bacteroidota bacterium
TGTTGGGGGAATTATATGCGGGTATTAAAAAATGGCTGGGGACATTGACTAAATCCTCCCTAAATGGCTTTAAACCCCGTCATCATCACTTAAACAATTTTTATCATAAAAAAACATTATGAGCATCAAGATAAAGGCTTTAGCAAACTCCGACCATGCGCTGATTGTATGCGGAGCGATTTGATCATTCATAACTGTATTGGGTTTGCAATTTTCAAAAAAAGCAACCAGGAGCCAGATGCACTCGGGACACCTGTCAACAACCATATCCCTTTTGCGAGCTATACCTTCACACCGGGCGAACAGCAACCGTCAACAGCATGCCCTATCCTGCATTTTTTCCTGGTCGGACTTTTCCGTCCAGCAAAGCGACAGCATTTAATATATGATCATGCCGATGCTGCTCATCAACGGACAACTGCAAAAGAATGCGACAAGTGCCAGCTTATGGTTGGATGTAGTTATCGTCGGTATCGTGACAATATATTCCACCTTCTTAAAAAGGGGCAGCCACAGGTCATCCGCCTAAGCAAATGATGGCATGAAACAAAACTTAAATTTATTAAAGAAAAAGAAATGAAAATTTTAAAACAAATGTTCATTATCGTCGCCATAATGACCAGGCATTTCCGATTACTTCGCCCTGATGCAGTAAAGGCTCCATTAGTAGCTGGGTTAATTTTAGTTTTTGTCGGCTTAGGCAGCTGTAGAAAAGACACCAATAGTCAGCCTAAAAGCAGCCAGCCAAATGCGCCGCCTGCCACTGTGCTTTTAGCGCCGGGCGTAGTTAAAGTTGATTCGACCACCACATTAAATGCTGCACTAATAAGTGCGGACTCAGTAAGTGTAACTTTTAAAGATGTAGCCGCAAGCGAGAAATTGCAACCCGGTAACATCCTTTCCAGCGGTATCAGCACCATAGCGCCATTTGGGTTTCTGCGAAAGATTACTTCCATTATCAACACGGGTGGTAATATTGTTTGCTATACCACCATAGCCCGGCTTAGCGATGCGGTATTGAACACAGCCATCACCCATACTTTTACATCGGACGACCTTTTCCGGAACCTGCCGAGCACTTTTGCCGGTATAGCCCAGGCTGATCATTTGAGCAAGAACATGGCTTATTTGTCTGCGGGTATATCGAGATCCATACCATTTACGCATAATTTTGGTGCGGTGACAGTGGGGGGTACTATTGTAATAAGCGGCACATTGTCCATAGATTTGACGATGTCAGGTGCAAGGGTTACAGAATTCAAAGCTGATTTTGTAACGGTAAAAAGCGTGACAATCACCGCATCAAATGGGCATTCCTTCACGGGCTCCTTGTCTTACCAGTTACCGCCAATCGAGTTGCTACCGCTGGAATTTGACACAGGTGTACTGGTAACTTTTGAAGCGCAATTGTTGCTGACCATCGGGGTAACATGCGACCTATCCGAAAAAATTTCCGTCAGCGTGACCAATTCAGCTACAGATGAAATAGGAGAAGCCTACCAAAATGGTAGCTGGGCGCCTATCAACAATGAAACGCACTCATTTACCAGCCAGTTTCCACAGTTTACCGCCGCAGCTAAACTTGATCCATACGCAAAGCTTACTTTAAGATTGATACCCTTTGGTTTGACCGACCTGGCTTTGTCGGGCTATATCGACCTGAATGCGCAAGCCTCGACACTGCTAGCAGTAACTTTAACCAACAATACCATCAACGCCAGCGTTAATTTTGACCTGGATTTTGGGATGGATGCAGACCTGACAGCCTTTGATTTATTTAATTTAAAATTCCAAAAGGACCTTTCAACCATTGTTGTCCCACTGTATGCCAAAAGCTATACCATTGGCAATTCTTCAAGTGGTACGGGTGGTAACGGAGGTACAGGTAGCACGAGCGGTTCAGG
>JABDEQ010000136.1 GCA_013286985.1 Bacteroidota bacterium
AAATATCTTCAGCAAGATATTCATCCTTTACTAACAAATAAATGGAAGTGTAAATTTTTGATTGATAGCGTCGGATCAGTTCTACCAATCCAGCCTCGTCACCAGCAATATAATGATGGATTAGATCCTGATCACTTTTCAATTGAAAATCCATAGAAAAAACTACTTAACTTAATTAAATAATAATATTTATTGAGTAGAGTTTTATCTATACGGTTCTTTTTTAGGGGTTAAAAAATTCTTATCCAAATAAACCAATTTATCATTAGAAAAACAAATAATATTTTTTTTCAGAAATGTTAATTATTGTTAAATAGTGTTTATACCCATACTTACCGCATATAATGGGGTATACGAAAACCAATAAAACGGAGTTGCCAGAGTTATGTCAGCCCAATGCAAACAAATCAAAATATTGATAAATAACTAACTACTAATCACAAACACATTTGGATACTGCTAAATATTTTAGGATTTTTGCGTTTTGGAACGCAGCCTATAGTTATTGGATCATTGTTCATGGCCATAACCACAAAATTAGTGCTGCTGCCCAACATCTTTACTACAAAATGGATCATAATTATATGCATACAATGGTTTGCTATGAATAATGATCTATGAACTATGAACTAAATGAAAGAAGCAGAAAAAGATCCCCAACATCATATTATTATTAAAGGCGCCAGGGTACACAACCTGAAAAACATGGATGTGGCCATACCTAAAAACAAGCTCGTAGTAGTTACAGGTATGTCGGGCTCGGGCAAATCATCGCTGGCTTTTGATACGCTTTATGCCGAAGGGCAGCGCCGCTATGTAGAAAGTCTTTCATCGTACGCCCGTCAGTTTTTGGGAAGGATGAACAAGCCCGATGTTGATTATATTAAGGGCATAGCTCCGGCCATAGCTATTGAGCAAAAGGTAATTACATCAAACCCACGATCAACTGTAGGTACTTCTACCGAGATTTACGATTACCTGAAATTGCTTTTTTCCAGGATCGGGAAAACGATATCGCCAATATCAGGGCAGATAGTAAAAAAGGATAGTGTGACCGATGTAGTTAATTTCATAATGGCGTTGCCCGATGAAACTCAGGTTACCCTTTTATGCCCTTTGTATCCACATAATAACCGCAGCTTAAAAGAGGAGCTTGCTGTACTCATGCAAAAAGGCTTTGTGCGGGTAGAATTTAGAGGCAAGCTATCAAAAATCGAAGACCTGCTGGAAGACATGAGCATTGTTGACGATGGATCATGGTTGATGGAAGAAGTTGAAGAAGGAAAAGGCGAAAAACCAAAGGCAAAAGCGAAAAGCAAAAAGGTGAAAGCGGAGACCGATGCAGAGGCTCACGTCTCAAATCTCACGTCTCAAATCTCCATGCCAACGGCTACTGTCCGCATTGTTATTGACCGTATCTCAAAAAATGAAGAAGATGAAACGATCAGCCGTTTAGGCGATTCGGTACAAACCGCTTTTTTTGAAGGTAAGGGCGATTGTTATGTGCGCTACCAGGAGCCGGATGGTGAAAAAGAGCAGGAACGTTTCTTTTGCGACAGGTTTGAGTTGGATGGCATTCGTTTTGAAGAACCAACTGCCAATTTTTTCAGCTTTAATAATCCTTATGGTGCCTGTAAAAGATGTGAAGGCTATGGAAAAGTGATTGGCATTGATGAGGATCTGGTTATTCCCGACAAAAGCAAAAGTGTTTATGAAGGCGCTATTGCTCCCTGGAGAGGCGAAAAAATGCGCGAGTGGAATGATTTGCTGATAAAAAATGCTTTGAAATTTGACTTCCCCATTCATCGTCAATATAACCAGCTTACGGAACAGCAGCAGCAACTTTTATGGAAAGGCAATGCCTATTTCCGCGGGCTGGATGAGTTTTTCAAAGAGCTGGAAGAACAAACCTATAAAATTCAATACCGTGTAATGTTGTCGCGTTATCGCGGTAAAACCACCTGCCCCGAGTGTAAGGGGAGTCGCCTGAGGCAAGATGCATCTTATGTAAAAATAAATGGCAAATCAATAACCGATGTGGTTTTAATGTCGTTAGATAAAGCCCTTGCATTTTTTAACACCATTGAGCTAAACGAAACGGACGCCAAAGTAGGTAAGCGTTTATTGATGGAAATAAACAACCGTTTGGTGTTTTTAAATGATGTAGGCTTACGCTATTTAACACTTAATCGCTTGTCAAACACCTTATCGGGCGGCGAGTCGCAGCGTATTAATCTGGCTACTTCGCTGGGCAGCAGTTTAGTGGGATCTATTTATGTGCTGGATGAACCAAGTATTGGCTTACACCCCCGGGATACGCAGCGCTTAATAAGTGTGCTGAAATCATTGCGCGATGTAGGCAATACCGTTTTAGTGGTGGAGCACGAAGAAGAGATTATGAAGGCGGCTGATCATATTATTGACATCGGCCCTGAAGCGGGTACACATGGTGGTAACTTGATCTTCTCGGGCACTTATAACGAAATTATAAAAGACGACAACAGCCTTACCGGGCGTTACCTGAGTGGAAAAGAGGAAATTGCCATCCCCAAAAGCCGTCGCAAATGGAACGATTTTATTGAAATAAAGGGCGCCCGCGAAAACAATTTGAAGAATATAAGCGCCAAATTCCCATTGGGTGTATTAACTGTAGTTACAGGTGTATCCGGCTCCGGAAAAACCAGCCTGGTAAAACGGGTATTGGCACCGGCATTGCAAAAAACACTGGGTAATTATAACGGTGAGCAAACCGGAACGTACGACAGCATTGAAGGCGATTACCAAAAAGTTGAACAGGTAGAACTGGTAGACCAAAACCCGATAGGCCGTTCATCACGTTCAAACCCGGTTACCTATGTTAAGGCATGGGATGAGATCCGTAACCTGTATGCTGCACAACCGGTGTCAAAGGCAGCTGGCTTAAAACCATCGGCATTTTCTTTCAATGTTGAAGGCGGCCGTTGTGATGTTTGCCAGGGCGAAGGCGAGGTGAAAATTGAAATGCAGTTTATGGCCGATATTTTCCTTACCTGCGAAACCTGTGGCGGCAAACGTTTTAAACAGCACATCCTTGATGTCACTTATCACGAAAAAAACGTATCGGAAGTTTTAGGGATGACCATTGAGGAGGCTTTGGAGTTTTTTGCTAAAGAACCAAAGATCATTGCCAAAATAAAACCGCTGATGGATGTTGGTTTAGGCTACGTACAGTTGGGGCAATCATCCAATACCCTGTCTGGTGGCGAGGCTCAACGTATTAAGCTGGCGTCTTTCCTGGTTAAAGGCAACAACACGCATAAAACGCTCTTTATATTTGATGAGCCTACCACCGGCCTGCATTTTGCCGATATTAAAAAACTGCTTAAATCTTTCGATGCCCTGTTAGAGCACGGCAATACCATTATTGTAATTGAGCACAATATGGATGTAATTAAATGCGCCGATTGGGTAATTGACATTGGCCCCGAAGGTGGCGACAATGGCGGCAAAGTAGTTTTTGAAGGTGTGCCGGAAGACCTAATCAAAGAAAAAGATTCCTATACTGGTAAATTTTTGAAGGAGCGGTTTTAAAAAACACAAAAAAGCGTCATTGCGATGAGGAACGAAGAAGCAACTCTAAACTATACAAAGCGGAAAGAAAAGTATAGAACTTTCATAATTTCTCTACATAGTTTAGAGATTGCTTTCCCGAAACAAGTTCGGGGCAGGCAACACCTCAATGACGCGCGGGGTATCGCTGGCTTAGTAATAAAATCTCACAAAAGCTTCCATGGCTTCATATTCGGCCATACCGAGTTTATCATAACAGCGTGCAGTTTCCCTTGTGCGGTCTTCAGCTCTCACCCAAAACTCCCTGGCATCATCCCCCGGGAAAACCGGCCTGTCTTTTTGGCTCTGGTGCTTGAAGATAGCATTCCGTTTACGGATCACTTCCTGTGGTGACAGCGGTACAGCCATTTCTATCTCGTAAATATTAAACTCCTGCCATGCACCGCGGTACATCCATACCCAGCAATCTTTTACCCAGTCTTCGGTTTCTTTCAGTCGTTTCAGAGCGGCTATAATAATATTGAAACATACCAGGTGGGTACCGTTCGGGTCGGCAAAGTCGCCTGCGGCAAATACCTGCTGTGGTTTTACTTTTTGCAGCAGTTCCATCGTT
>JABDEQ010000137.1 GCA_013286985.1 Bacteroidota bacterium
TAACAGTGGGAAAAAATATAAATCAATTATAAAAGTACAAGGGTCAAATGTTCTTAAGATTCGGAATTATACTGTCGTATCTCTGTTCGGTAAAACAACAAGATGGACGAGAGTTACAAATGAAGTGCAGTGAAAGTAATACAGGATCCAACCGCCTTATATAAACGCAGAAAAATTTCTGGTGCGTCCTTAATTTCTTATCAACTTTAAAGAGGGGCTTTTTAACTGATCAGATACTATTTGTATAAAATATATTCCCGGATTAAGGTTATCAAGATAGACTTCTTCATTGTTTATTCCTTTGTGTAATTGAACTGTCTTCGACAAACAAATTTGGCCTAAAACACCAGTAATTTTAATGACAGCCGTCTGATCTTTTGCTGAAAGATATATTAACTTCAATAAATTCCCATTGGTCGGGTTCGGATAAATACTAAAATCAGCTAATCCGTTGCTGCAATTTTGATTTATAAAAACGATTTTCGAGTAAGTAGAATTACCATCAAAATCTGTTTGTCCTGAGCAATGCAGGCTCCATAAGCCTGCAGAGATGAGAAGGATAATTATAATTTATGGCCACAGAGGAGTTTCCGTGCCCTTTGATTTGGGCAATTGCAGAAAAATGATTCAGGTCTGTACTTCGTTCGAGGGTAAAAAATGCGTTATTGTTTTCGATGGCTGTCGTCCATTTAATCAAAATATCATTATTACCGCATAATCCACTAAAATCAAGCAACTCAATTGGAAGCGGGGTTGAACCACTTACAGAAGCAATGGTGATGAATTTCGTGCTATTGTTTGGAATTTGTGTATTTGAAATGCCTGTTACTGTAATTACCGGATTGGCATAGGAAAAAGACAAGCCGCCGCCTGCGGCATAAACTGTAGCATTAGTAAAATTTCCATCATCGTCAACAAGTAAACGCAAATCGGCAATATTTACAGATGCCGGATCTGCTCCCGGGGCAAGTGTGATATCCATATTGAATGTCTCACTAAAATTATTTTGCACAACCTTCCATTCCCGTTCTAACCTGGAATAAAGACCTGCAGTAGGAGGCATTTCCAATGAAGATGCTGCCGTGGATTGTAAAAGGCCGGTATTGGCACCCGTTACAACATAGGATTGGTCAGCAGCAAACACGGCTGTATTTGCGGCATTGGTTGCAGCCAATGTACCTTTATATATTCTTACACTATCATCAAAATTATGCGATTGTTTTTGTGTCAGAGCACTGTTGTCATCCCTGGAAATTCCAATTATATTATTCCAATAGCTGGGTACAATATTATTGTATATCGATGACCCTGAACTATTTTCATAGTTGGAAACACCTATATCGAGGGTTGTACCATATTTAATAGCTAAATAGGATTCTACCTGCAATTTTTCAGCGGGACTCAATTCCCGGTTGTATGTTATTACTTCGGGAATATACACTTTGGATAATTCAGAGCCTGACCAACCACCCATCATCAGTTGCCAGACACTGTTGGACGAAGTTGCACCTGAATAAACCTGCAACCCGTTTCCCCGCATTGTATATGGGCCGGTGCCTGTTGAATTTCGCGACAGGTCATATATTTTTAAATTAGAAGTAGCGGCTACGCCGGTTAGGAAACTAGGAGCGTTATTGATATACAACGCATCTTGTTTGCCACCCCAATACCCAAATAAATCATTGGTAAGAACATTTGTGAAAACTCTCTGGTTCTGCGTTCCCAACAATTGCGATACTCCAAATAAACTATAATTGCCGGATACATTGGCAGAAGTGGGCGCTGTAAAATAGGATACGCCATTGAAATAAAAAGCAGGATTATAATTTACCGTGCCTGTTAAAGCTGGAGCGCCTGTTGCAGTGGCATTATCAGTCCCGGCACTTTGATCAAACCAGGTGGCGGAAATAGAAACACCATCATTTGCCTTGTACCAGGTGATAAGGCCCGCAATGACCGCTCCGGGGGCAGGCGCATTTTGAGCAAAGCTGAAATAATCACCATTTGCAAAATCAACACTCCCCTCATAATTTGATCCATTAAGCGTTAGGCTAACCAAATTATCGGCTGAGTTGAGGATTGCATCCGTACTTTGGATCAATGTAATTTTTGTAGCTTCCGGTGAAAAAGCAGTTGAAGGAACACGAACTAACACAGAGCCAACAATCCCTGTTTCCTGTACTCTCCATAAACGCATCATGCGATATGTACCAGTTCCTGAAACTAACGTACTAAAAATAATGGAAGTGCCATCATCGCCCCATACATCAAAACTTTTATCGCTGGAAAAAGTATTAGTATTAGCCGTATTGGTGGCCGCTATACTGCCTAATCCAATAGTTACCAGATTACCATTATTTGCAGTGTTATTGGATCGTGACTGTTTTTGATTTAAGGCAGTAATATCATCCCGGCCAATACCAGCTATGTTATTATTATTGCCTGCATTGAGCGTAGCATCCCAGGATTTGGTGGTGCCATCACTAGCGAGGTAATCCTGAGCAATAGTTTGATCCAGCGTGACACCATGTTTGATTGCTAAATAACTCTCCACCTGCTGGTGTTGCGTGTTGGTAAGGGCTGTGGGGTATATAATAACCTCACTCATCCGGCCGTGATAATAATCACTGGCACCCACACTACCAACGTATAAATTGGAATTATTACCGATATATGATACAGCGTAATTCGTAGTTACTATCTGCAATCCATTGTAGCGTGCAACCTCTTTGTTACTGGCCAGGGTATTGTCGTTGAGGCCGCTAAAGAGGTATGGAATTCCTATGGTTCCTCCCCAGCCTACGGTGGTGCGGGGAGCTCCTAAAGGCCCGTCCCAATATAAATTACCATCGCTCCAGGGAATATGATTATTAAATTGGCTTCCGGTGCCCAGTTGCTCGTTAAAAATCGCAGATTGCTGGATAACATCGGTCTTAGTTAATACAAAAGCCGAAGCACCTGTATAGGTTACAGCAGAACCCATAATACCATTTGGCTTAAATAAACTATTAGTCGTCCCGTTAAACTTAATTACCGGATTGAAGTTCGTATTGTCGATGGTATTGTTATCATATGACGGTTGGTTGGCGCCTGTAGCCTGCGAGACATTGTTACCATTCCCGCTTTGATCGTTCCATGCACTAATTGCAGTTGCATCGACAATACTGGAAGTGCCTAAGTCAGCACGCAGCCACAAGGTTTCACCGGGAACACCGCCAGGAAAAGTAATAAGCTGTTGAGCAATGGTAAAATAAGATCCGTTCATAAGGCTGACGGTGGTTGCAAGGCAGGATATTCCATTAATGGTTAAAGCGCTTAATGCTGTGTAGGTATCTGTACCATCAATTATGGCGTCATTGCTTGTGACCAGATATAAGGTGCCGGAATAACCTCCGGCTGGTATTGAGAATTGAACAGCGCCAACTGAGTTTGTATTTTGAACCTGCCACAACCGGTTCATCCTTGTATTAACCAGTCCCGTTCCTGTTACTGCAGTACCAAAACCGGTGGTTGAACCATTATCGCCAATAACCAGAAAACTTTTGTTGCTAGCAAAACTATTGCTATTGGCCGCGTTGGTTGCGGCTATACTTCCTAAGCCGATGCTGACGATATTGCCGTTATTAGCAGCGTTAGCACTTTTGCTTTGTTTTTGGTTCAATGCTGAAACATCATCCCTGCCTATTCCAAAAATATTGTTTTGATAGGTAGCTGATCCGGCCCAGAGAATGGTAGTGCCATCAGAAGCCAAATAACTAATAGGGGCCGCAGTGTTACCCAAGCTAATGCCATATTTAATCGCCTGGTAGGTATTTACCTGAATACGTTCAGTAGCAGTAAGCACTCTGTTATAAAGAATAACTTCTGCCATGGAGCCATTTTGATAATATGTACCATTTTGTGCTACACCAACTGCATTATAATTGCCAAAAGGAGTAAAGTTAGCCGTGTTGGTGGCTGTGCTTGATACCAGGCGCCCATCAAAAGACGTTCCCCAGTTATTGAGGGCGCTGTAGGTGTTTAAAATATGCCAATCCGTTGCGTTGATTCCCGTAACTGCCGGGGCTGATGCGCCCGTTTTAGCTGATAAAACAGCACCTGTACTAGGG
>JABDEQ010000138.1:0-2367 GCA_013286985.1 Bacteroidota bacterium
ACAATCACCTTATGGCAATACCAAACAAATTGCCGAGGAAATATTAAAGGATGCCATAACATCAGGCGATGCCAAAAAAGTAATAGCACTGCGGTATTTTAACCCTGTAGGTGCACATGAAACCGCTTTAATTGGCGAGTTGCCAATTGGTGTTCCGCAAAACCTGGTGCCTTTTATAACGCAAACAGCCATCGGCAAAAGAAATAAGATTACCGTTTTTGGCGACGATTACAATACTAAAGACGGAAGTTGCGTTCGTGATTATATACATGTGGTTGATTTGGCTAAAGCGCATGTTGCTGCTTTAAAGTTGATGGAAGGCAACCATTTTGCTGGTTATGATGTATTTAATTTAGGTACAGGCAATGGCAATACAGTGCTTGAGATTATAGCAGCCTTTGAAAATACCACAGGTGTAAAATTAAATTACGAAATTGGCCCCCGCCGCAATGGTGATGTTGAACAGGTTTGGGGAGATGTAACAAAATCGGCAAAAGAGTTAAAGTGGAAAGCGGAATTGGGTATTGATATCATGATGGCTTCTGCCTGGGCATGGGAGCAATATTTATCCAAAAACCCGTTGTAACATTTTTTGATCACAAACCCCGGTGATCAGATAAGTATAAAAGACACTATTTTTTCTGTATGAAAAAAATAATAATAACCGGCGGAGCCGGCTTTATTGGTTCGCACGTAGTACGCAGGTTTGTTAAAAATTATCCTGATTATGATATCGTTAATCTGGATAAGCTAACCTATGCAGGCAACCTGGCCAATTTAAAAGACATTGAAAATGAGCCCAATTACAGATTTGTAAAAGGCGATATCGTTGATATAGAATTTATAAACAATCTGTTTACTGAAGAACAACCTGATGCCGTTATTCATTTGGCAGCAGAATCGCATGTAGACAGGTCTATCACTAATCCGCTTGATTTTGTGATGACTAATGTTGTTGGTACAGTAAACCTGCTCAACGCTGCCCGCCATACCTGGAAAGGCCGTTACCACGAAACCCGTTTTTACCATGTATCAACAGATGAGGTGTACGGAACGCTGGGAGAAGATGGCATGTTTACCGAGCAAACCGGCTACGATCCGCATTCGCCATATTCTGCTTCAAAGGCTGGTTCGGATCATTTTGTAAGGGCCTATCATGACACTTATGGCATTGATGCTGTAGTGTCCAATTGTTCAAACAATTACGGATCTTTCCATTTTCCTGAAAAATTGATCCCACTGGCAATCAATAATATCAAACAAAATAAACCTGTGCCCGTATACGGCAAAGGCGAAAATATAAGGGATTGGCTTTGGGTTGAAGATCATGCCCGCGCCATTGATGTTATATTTCATAAGGCAAAGGCTGGCACTACCTATAATATAGGCGGTCATAACGAATGGAAAAACATTGATCTGATCAGGCTGCTGTGCGCTATAATGGATAAAAAGCTAAACAGGCCCGAAGGTACATCTGCAAAACTAATCACTTTTGTTACCGATAGGGCCGGGCACGATTTGCGCTATGCCATTGATGCAAGCAAATTTAAAAATGAATTGGGATGGGTACCTTCTATCACTTTTGAAGAAGGGCTCGAAAAAACTGTTGAATGGTATCTTGAAAATGAAGAATGGCTGGAAAATGTTACCTCGGGACATTACCAGCAGTATTATAATACGCAATATAACCACCGCTAATAATGTTTGGGTTCTTTAAAAAGAAGGAATATAAGAAAGAGATCACATTTGATTACAGTTCGATAATGGTTGATATGCACTCGCATGTGCTACCCGGTATTGATGACGGCGCCAAAGATCCGCAGGAATCAATCGTGCTGATAAAAAAAATGATGGCTTTGGGAATTAAAAAGATAATTGCCACGCCCCATATTATGGCCGATTACTATCGCAATACTCCCGAAACGATAAACGAATCACTTATCATACTTAAGGAAGAACTGCACAAACAAAAAATTGATATCGCCATTGAGGCTGCTGCTGAACATTATTTCGACGAAACATTTGAAGAAAGAATTGACCGCCGGGAGCTAATGACCATGGGCGATAATTATGTACTGTTTGAATTTTCATTTATAAGTCAGCCACCCAACACCATATCCGTTGTTCAAAAGCTGAAGGATTTAGGGTACAAGCCTATCCTGGCCCATCCTGAAAGATACCCATATATGGATATCGACCAATTCAAAGCGCTGCACGACTGGGGTGTGTCTTTACAAATTAATACCATTTCGCTAACCGGCTATTACGGTAAAGAATCAAAAAAAATGGCCGAAGATTTAATTGACGCCCAACTGGTTGATTTTATATCAAGCGATATGCACCATTTGAGGCATGCTGATGCGTTTA
>JABDEQ010000138.1:2377-3986 GCA_013286985.1 Bacteroidota bacterium
CGTTTAAACATGCTTTAAAAATGCCATACCTGGAAAAAGTACTTTTTGATTACCCCCTTAAGAATATTATGCTGAAATAGGGTGATAGGAAATGTGCTGATGTGCGAATTTCAGATGTGCAAATTAGAGAATAATGAATGATAGTGCAAATGTGCTGATTTCATTCAGCTTTGATATTCCATTATAAATCTGCACATCTGAAATTCGCACATCTGTAATCTGCACATCTTCTTATCCGCACATCAATTACTCGTATCTTAAAGCCTCTACCGGATCCAATTTCGATGCTTTTTTCGCAGGATAAAAGCCCGAAATCAAGCCAATCATCGTACACAATACGACGGCCGAAAACAGCCAAAGCCATGGTGTAACAAATGTCCCGCTTATTTGTACGGCTATGAGGTTGCCAATGGCCATGCCCAGTATAATACCAGCAACACCGCCTATCATACAAATAACAATAGCTTCTATTATAAACTGTTTGCGTATAACGGCTGGTGTAGCCCCCAGTGCCTTTCTTAAGCCAATTTCGCGGGTACGTTCGGTAACGGAAACCAGCATAATATTCATCAGGCCAATGGCGGCGCCAATAAGGGTTATAATGCCGATGGCAAATCCGGCAATCGTCATGCCGGTGAGCTGTCCTGACAATTGTTGCTGAACAGAGTCGCTGCGTTCAATTTCAAAGTTATCCTCATTGGCAATATTAAGTCCGCGTACATTTCTGAAAAGCGAAGTTGCTTCTCCAATACTGGCATCCAAAGCCGATGGGTTGTTGACCATTATAGTTATGGTAAATGACGGATTTTTTGTGGCATTAATTTGTTTCGCCCTGAATACCGGTATCACACAAAATTTATCGCCCCCAAAAGCCGAGCTCGATCCTTTTGATGCAAATACACCAATTACCCTGAATTTGTTATCGCCAATAAAAATTGATTTGTTAATGGCGTCATCATTCTTAAAAAGACGCTTTTTTATTTCAAATCCTATAATAACCACATTCTCGCCATGCTCCAGCTCCGAGGCAGAAAAGTTACGGCCAAAACCCAGTTTATACCCGCTGGTTGCCAGGTAATTTTCGTTTGAGCCGGTAATAGATATATTGGGGTTGGTTTTCTGATTGCCGTATTTAACTACCGCCGTGCCCGATACCTGCAGGTAAAGTAAACTCTTTTTTAAACCTGTCGGCCTGATCGTAACGGATTGACGGATAAACTTTTCTGTGGCCTCCGTTGCCAAATCCTAAACCTGAGTCGGTATTTTCTATAGTGAATGAATTGGCGCCCAGACCGGCAAAGGCAGTATTGGTATATTGCTTAACGCCTTCAATGGCCGTTAAAATACCCACCAGTGCCATTATACCTATAGCAATAATTAAAGAGGTTAATGAGGTACGTAACCGGTTGCCCGCTATTGACTGTAATGCTATGGATATGTTTTCTTTAAAGGTGGTTTTTACCGGCATAGTTTAAAAGTAACAAAAACTTGCAGATAAGACTATACACCCCCATAGTTTGTTACAGTTGCCGGTGGGTTTATATTCGGCAGTATTTTAAAAGAGCATCCGCCACTAAAAAACAAAAAAGCCCCTTAATTGCTTAAGGAG
>JABDEQ010000139.1 GCA_013286985.1 Bacteroidota bacterium
TGTTTCAAATACCGATTTCAGATAATAATATACAATTTATCAACAGCACTCAAAATACTCAATCAAGTTTTAAAATTACTGACCCCAATGGCGTTCAATATATATATGATCTCCCTGAAACGGTAAGTGTTGCTGCTGCCCCTGCTTATAACAGTTCCTGGCGATTGACCAAAATAGTAGATCAAAATCAAAAAGATACCGTTTTCTTAACTTACGATTCAGGTACTGGCTCTGAATATACTCACGATGATGTGGCCAGCTTCACTAATAGTCCCACGGGGCTTAGTGGCTTTACCAGCACAAATACTTTGCTTGCAACCAATGCGACTGGGATTTCACATCCTATCGAGTATTTTTTGAATGGCGTCACTTGGCGCGGTGGTAAAATAGCATTTACAAATGGCACAGGAAGGCTCGACAGACCCAATGAAGTGCAGCTGACTGAAGCCGACTTGTATACTACTACCAACGGGAATTTGCAGAAAGTTAAAACTGTGAAATTATTTCAGTCTTACTTTTATAATAATTCAACCACATTAATGACGAATCCTTATTCAAATAATGATGCAAGAAACTATCGGCTACGATTAGATTCAGTGGGATTTTATTCATCAGATGGTTCAATATTACCTAGTATGTACCGTTTGACCTATGATAACAGGCTGATGGCTTCAAGAGAATCTCCAGCCCAAGATATATGGGGTTTCAACAATGGACAGTTCGGAAATCAGTGTTTGTTGGCACCGCAACAGGCCCTCGACTATACTCAAAAATCATATAGTATAGGTAGTGCAAACAGGAATGTAGATACTGGATATGTACATGCTTGTACATTGCAGTCAATGCAATATCCCACAGGAGGGAAAACAGTCTTCCAAATGGAGTCAAATCAATATCAAAACCCACTCAATATGGTCGCCAATGGCCTTGCTTGCGGCGTTTTGAGTGGAAGTGGCCCAACAACATATACGGCTACATTCTCTTGCCCCGTAGGTTATCAGAATCTAAACTATGTTGTTAATATTTCAAGTTATAATTATAGCACTCAAATACCACCACCATCAATTACCATAACGGATCAGACAACTGGACTTCAACAGGTCGTAACGAATCCAAACTACTTACAATCCTATTATTCAGGCGTTGTATATTTGACAGGCTATGCGAATTCCAATCTTTGGTTTATAGGGGGCCATACTTATTCCATTACTGCGAACATTTCCACAAATACCAGTCCCAATGGACCGGTTTTAGCGTCCATCAGTTTAAACTGGCAACAAAACAGTAGCCAACAAGCTGTCATTGGCGGCGGCCTGAGAGTTAAGAGTGTTACTAACTATGACAATAATGGAAAGTTTATTAATCAGGACCAATACAAATATGGAACTTTTGCTGAGGAGGGTTATGGCCAATTATTAACATCACCAACCATATTAAGTACTAATTCTACTTTTTCTTATAATAGAATATTTGTATCTATATTAAATGGCAATATGCAAGCTGCTGACGCGCCAATCTCTTACGTTTATCATTCCAATAGCCTAGCGTCAATTTCACAAATTGGTGGAAGTCCAGTAGTATATACTACCGTTACGAAATACCAGGTGTCATCTTCTGGTGGGCAAATCAATGGGAGGATTATTTACGAATACGGGGCGCCGCAAGATTCTATCGCAGGCGTAACGCCGCACGGTCCGATCATCCTTTCTGAAGAATGGAAAGCAAATAATCTTTTTTACGAATTAACAGAAAAGTCAATTAATGGTGGGGCCTCCTTTTCGCCGGTTTTGGCTAAGTCCTATACCTATGCGCTTGACCGTAGCACCCCGAGAACACAGCTTAAGATCATTAAGAATTTTAATGTCTCCGGATCACAGAGTGAAAGTGCAGCGTCGGTAACAGCTGAACAGTCTCAATACAGTTCATTACCGGATTTTACACTCGTATTATATCCCAACCCATCTGGAATAATGCGTTTGCATCAGGTAGCGACTACCACTTATACCGATAATGGACAATCCTTGACGACAATTGAAAATCATTATTATGATGACAATGCCCATTTATTCCCGACCCGTATTCAAACTTTTTCCAGCAAAAATGACACGCTAACAAAAGTAATGATGTATGCTGATGCCTTTTCTTCGTCAGGAAATGTTTATGCTACTATGTTAAACAGAAACATTAAGGCTCCGGTTGTACACGTTCAGCTCATGAAAAATAGTACGCAGGAATCATTAATGAAAGCTGATTATAAAGACTGGTTCGGTAACGGCGCTATTTTGGTTCCAATGGATGTGGAGGAACAAGTCGCTGCTAATCCAATAGAAACCAGAGTGAATTACAATAAATACGACCAATATGGAAACATCATCCAACAGCAAAAAGTAAATGCTGCTTATCAATCTTATATATGGGATTATAACAAAGTCTACCCGGTTGCGGAAGTGAAAAATGCGGATAGCACCTCGATAGCTTATACATCTTTTGAAGCTGATGGAACAGGGAACTGGACCATTGGTTCAACAAGCAGAAATGTAACAGGATTTACAGGTGCTCAATCGTACAGCCTTTCAAACGGTGCCATGAGCAAGTCCGGACTGACCAGTACTACAACTTATGTGGTGTCTTATTGGACTACAAGCAGTACGCCGCTTTCTATCACGGGTACGGTTAGCGGTTATCCAATAACTGGGCCCACTATAAACGGATGGACCTACTATGAACACCAGATTACCGGACAATCGGCTGTTACATTAAATGGCACAGCAGTCATTGATGAGGTCAGGTTATATCCGGCGGGGGCCCTAATGAACACTTTTACTTATAACCCGCTAACCGGAGTAAGCAGTGCTTGCAACGAAAAGAACCAGGTTACTTATTATGAATATGACAGTTTTCAGCGATTAATGAATGTCAAAGATCAGTATGGGAACATTATAAAAAATTACCAATATCATTATCAGGGCCAGTAAATATAAATCCAAACCACCTTATTATCACAATCATGTATTGCAATATATTTAAACTGGCAGGGACGAAATACGCCTTCATCAGGCAGTCAAAACAAGAGCAAAATGTTAAAAAGGTCACGGCATTGCTTGTTTTCCTTTTAAGCATCATATTTTTCGTAAGCGGCGCACAAGCGCAGGTTGGTGGCATTCAACCTGATGGCGTAGGAGGCGGAGCCCCGGGTAAGCCGGGTGCTATCTCGGGCCCTACAAGTATCTCGCCAGGAACCACTACCTCATCGTATTCCACCACCACCGCAAGCGGGGCGACCAGCTATTCATGGTCATTATCACCGTCCTCAGCGGGTTCTATCAGCGGATCGAGCACTTCAGCTACGGTTACCTGGAATAGTTCTTATGCAGGAACTGTAACGGTATTGGTTTCGGGCGTAAACACTTCTGGAATGGGGACACCAAGCACGCTGACTGTCACGGTTATTGCGCCCTTAGTAGCAAGCGTTGTCAGCCCATCAACTCAAAATATTGAATACAATTCCTCTCCAAGCCTGACAGCTTCCGCATCAAGCGGAGGAACGGGTACGTACAATTACCAATGGCAAAGCTCCACCGACCAGTCCACATGGACAAATTACGGTGCTGCCGGCTTAACCTTTCCAACAGGAAATTTAACGTCAACAACGTATTTTCGGATGCAGACGATTAGTGGCACTCAAACGGCTAACAGCAACTTTGCAACAATAACCGTTTCCCCTTTGTTAACCGGTGTTAACATAAGCCCGGCAAATCAGAGTGTTAACTATGGTTCTTTACCTGCGACTTTGACAGCCATCCCCGTAGGTGGTAGCGGCAACTTTACCTCCTCCATATGGCAAAGCTCAACAGATGGTGTCAATTGGGGTAAATCCCTTGGAACGGGACTGACT
>JABDEQ010000140.1 GCA_013286985.1 Bacteroidota bacterium
CCGGAATCATCATTTACTATTAATGTATAGCTTCCCTGCCCCACCCCGGATAAATCGGCCGACGATGATATCGTGTTACCATCAGCATTTTGCCATAAATAAGTATAGGGTTGCGTCCCTCCCGTGATCTGTATGTTGGCAATGCTACCTTTTTTTAAGGTACACTGATCATTTGTTATCGTTTCGGAAGCTGCCGCAATTGCAAGCTGTGGTATTTGTTGCAGATTATATGAAGCATATGATGTTTCGCAACCATTTTTATCGGTTAAATAAAGTTGATAAGTTCCGGCAGCTATGTTTGATAACTGAGCAGCCGTGCCCAGGGTTGTTCCTTGCACGTCAACCCATCGCTCGGCAGTAGTTAAATTATCAACCGATACGGTTATTGAACCGTTTGCTTTTTCAAAACAAGGAGACGTTGTTTGTACGCTATAGGTTGGGTATACCGTTGGCGGAGGGTTAGTAATATGATACACCTGGCTTGTTTTAATACATCCGTAGCTATTGGTAGCGGTAAGGGTATAATCTCCGGCGGCCACGTTTAGCAAATCGGGTGTGGTGGTTATCAATTTATTATTCCCGTAAGTCCAGTAATATTCGCTTGCACCGGTAACTTTTATTCCGGTTATGGAGCCTACGTCTTTTCCGCAGGCTGCCAGAGTTGTTTGCACGGCTGATTCGTCCATGGTGATACCGTTGGTTTCGGGAATTTGAATAGCAGTGGTATAAACCGGACCACATTGCGTATCATCGGTTACCTGTAGTGTGTATGTTCCGGCCGCCTGATTTAAAAGATCAATACCGGAGCCCACTTGCTGCTGTTGGCTATTTGTCCAAACATAAGTTAATGTGCCGGTACCTGTTGCGGTAATATTAGTGATTGAACCGGTGGATTGGCCGCAATTGGTAGATTGCACTACAGCGTTGCTTTGGTTAATATTGGGACCTAAAACGTTTTGAAGCAAAAATGGACCAAAAGTTTGTGTACATGTACCATCGGCACTTTTTATAACTAAATTGTAGCTCCCGGCTACCACATTTAGTAATTGAAGAGAACTCCCTACTACCTTTCCGCTTGCATCAGTCCAAACTGTAGTTGGCTGCCCATTGTCATTATTTATAAGATTTATACCAGAGATGGAGCCCAACGCGTTATTGCATGAAGGCTCTGTTTTTTTAATTGCTGTGGTGTCGATCTGAAATTTATTTTTTATTTCGAAATACGATGTTGAATCAGCACAGTCACCATTTTGCGCCAATAATTTATATTGACCAACCGGAACATTCAAAAGGTCCGGACTGGTACCTACAATATTTCTATTTATATCAAGCCATTTAATATTTGCAGCACTTTGCGGAACGGCGCCCGTTATTGAGCCGGTACCATTACCGCAAGCATCTACAATTTGAATATTGTCAGTATTTATAGCTGTCACGGTAAAATCAGATGTATTTGGGCCAAGGGTAGCCGACGCAATTACAGATTTGATCAAGATGCCATTGTATTGCCAATTGCCATTGGCATCAACAATAACAGAAGTAAAGTAAGTTTGTGGTGCACATGTACCGCAAACATCACTATAAAAAAGTTCAACGGTGGAATTTGGAGTTGCGGTTCCGCTTACGCTATTAGGAGATATGCTTAAAATTTTAACTACAGGCGGATTGAAAGGCCCCCCAGCATAGTAAAAATCTGTAACTCCATGCATTGGTTGAGCTGCTATCGTACAAAAAAAACTATTTTTGTTCACCGTACAATTAGTGTAAGGCCATATATTAACAGGATTGCAGTTGGTAATATAGTTAGCATCAGCGGGATTTGTGCTGCCGATCGCAACTTGTGCAACGTCCGAGTAAACGAATATTCCAACTGACCCCTCTTTAAAACTCTTTGTTAAAGTTTTATTTGTACCGATATAATTTCTGAGTATATAAACCGGCTTACCATTATTAATTACAAATATTGCATAGTTTTTCGGTGCTACAATTACGTTGTCTTCAATGTAACAAGTGTTCTTTCCATCCGGATCAGTTGTTCCTAAAAATATTCCTGATGAAGCTGCAATTTCATTTTGAACAAGGTAATCGACGCCTATTTTATTATTTTGAATCACTATTGTTGCTGCGGCCGCATTATAATAATAAATGGGGTTATGAGGATCTACATCAGTAGAATCAATATCGTTCTCCTGATTTATGGAGATGCCCTGTGCAAGTATGTTTCCTTCAGAAGGAGTTCCCCCAATATTTATCTGCCCCACAACAGAAGCCATTCCAATAGCACCAACCTGGTTTATTGATAAGGTTTCACCATCAGCATCAACACCGAAAAAATTATCTTTCAATGTTAAATTTTCAAAATATTCAAAGCCATTAATCGGAGAATTAACAATTAATGAATTACTAAATCCATTAACTACATTCCCCTTACCAGCTGCACCGATTTGTATGTTTTTATCATTTCCTAATTCAATCCCTTTCCAACTATACCCCTGCGTTGCATTTGAAACATCAATAAGGGTTTTGATATATAAACCATATATAGCAACATCGTGTTTGTTCACTATTGATAAACCAGAGAGATATTGATTTACAGGTGTTTGATAAAGCAACTCAACATGCGCATCGCTTACCCCAAATTTGGCCCCAGGTTGTGTACTTCCATCTATAACTAAGTTTGAACTAACATCTGGCAATTGCGTTAATAATATAATTGTTCGGCCAGTTTCGCTTAAATCGGGAAGATTGAAGTTGATATAATTTGTTTGGCTGCTGTCACTGACGGCTACTTGCGTCAACACATCTCTCAAAGTTCCAGGCCCCGAATCAGCATTACTGGTAACCACAAATACGGCTGAGAAGCCTTTGGCGCAGATAAATAAGAAGAATGTGATAAGTAAAAGTTTGCGATAGTCCATTGTTTAGGGTAATCCGCTGGCAAAATACTACTTTTCTATGTAAAACCATTGTCACTATCAGGTTAACAATTGATACTCAAAAGCTAAAAGTGTACCTTTGCAGAAAAATTGAAGGGACATAAATTTGATGAAGCTGAATATCGACTATCAGGAAAAATTTCAGGAGCGGCACATAGCGCCAAATGAGGCAGATACCGCGCAAATGTTAAAAACAATCGGCGTAAATTCACTGACTGATTTGATCGGTCAAACGGTTCCGCAAAAAATCAGGCTAAAGGCCCCGCTTAACCTGCCACCCGCAAAAAGCGAGTTCGATTACCTGAATACCTTAAAGCAAACAGCATCAAAAAACAAGGTATTTAAATCATTTATAGGTCAGGGCTATTATGACGTAATTGTACCGGGTGTTATTCAAAGAAATATCCTCGAAAACCCCGGATGGTATACCCAGTATACGCCCTACCAGGCCGAAATTGCACAGGGCAGGTTACAGGCCCTGTTGAATTTCCAAACCATGGTAATTGATCTTACCGGGATGGAAATTGCCAATGCATCGTTGCTTGACGAAGGTACTGCCGCTGCTGAGGCTATGTTTATGCAATACAGCTTACGCAAAAATCAGGCTGCTAATGTATTTTTTGTATCAGAGGAATTGTTCCCGCAAACTATTGATATTTTAAAAACCCGCGCACAACCTTATGGTATTGAATTACAAATTGGCAATCACCGCACTGCTGAATTAACCGACAACATGTTTGGCGCCATTGTTCAATATCCCGCAGGCGATGGCGCTGTTTATAATTATACAGATTATGCTGCCAAGGCACACGAAAAAGGCATTAAACTAACCGTAGTTGCCGATTTAATGAGCCTAGTGCTTTTAACTCCTCCGGGTGAGTGGGGTGCCGATATTGTGGTTGGCTCGAGCCAGCGCTTTGGTGTACCTATGGGTTTTGGCGGCCCGCAT
>JABDEQ010000141.1:0-1814 GCA_013286985.1 Bacteroidota bacterium
TCGGCTAAAACGTTTTCTATGTGGCCAGAGCCTATTGGCTTGGCAGCTATTGGTGATGATAAGCTTACCGAACAGTTTGCAAATATCTCCCGGCAGGAATATCTGGCAGTAGGTATCAGGCAGGCGCTGCATCCGCAGGTTGATTTGGCTACCGAGCCACGCTGGCCACGTATATCCGGCACGTTTGGCGAGGATGCAAGCCTTTCTGCACGTATGGCAGCCGCTTACATAAAAGGTTACCAGGGCGATGAGATAGGGCCAAACAGCGTAGCAACCATGACCAAGCATTTTCCGGGCGGTGGTCCGCAAAAGGAAGGTTTGGATCCGCACTTTGCTTTTCAAAAGGGCCAGGTATATCCCGGTAATAATTTCAAATATCACCTCATACCGTTCGAAGCTGCGTTTAAGGCAAATACCGCTGCAATAATGCCTTACTATGGCGTACCTATGGGGCAGCCGGGTGTAGAAGAGGTTGGTTTTTCATACAACAAAGCAATTATTACTGATTTGTTGCGCAAAAAATACCATTATGATGGCATTGTATGTACCGATTGGGGGCTGGTATCCGACTCAAAAATTGGTTCCTTTAATTTTGCTGCAAGGGCATGGGGGGTTCAGAATTTAAGCACCGAAGAACGCGTGAAAAAGCTTATAGATGCCGGTGTAGATCAATTGGGCGGCGAAACACTTAGCGATGTTATTGTTAAGCTAGTGAAAGATGGCAAGATCAGCGAACATCGTATCGACGAATCGGTAGTGAGGTTGTTGCGGTTAAAGTTCCAATTGGGATTGTTTGATAATCCTTTTGTTGATGCAAGCAAAACCGCTGCTATTGTTGGCAGTGCTGAATTTATGCAAGCCGGATTTGATGCTCAGCGCCGTTCAATTACGTTGTTGAAAAATGATAGTCGTGTTTTGCCGTTGCAGATTGGTAAACTAAAAATCTATGTCAAAAACATCAACGTTAAAATAGCTGCTCAATATGGTACGGTAGTAGATGATCCTAAGCAGGCCGATATTGCTATTATCAGGTTGCAAACGCCGTTTTATCCTATCCCCGAAACAAAAGGCAACCCAATTGCACAGTTGTTTCATTTTGGTGACCTTGATTTCAAAGGACAGCAACTGGAAGACATCCTCACCCTTGAAAAAACGGTACCAACCGTGGTTGATCTTATGTTAGATCGCCCGGCTGTGATTCCCGAAATTAACCAGTATGCCAAAGCGCTGTTGGTAAATTATGGATCATCGGACGCGGCTCTGCTAGATGTTGTTTTTGGTAAATATAAACCAGGTGGCCATTTGCCTATCGAGATGCCATCATCTATGGAGGCAGTACGAAATCAAAAAGAAGATATGCCTTACGACTCCAAAGACCCGTTGTACAAATTCGGAGCCGGGTTGAGCTATTAAGACAAACAACAACTTTTAAACAAATAAGCACTAATTAATAAAACACTATTTTAAACAGATTTTAATATGAAGAAGATCAAAATTATTTTCGCAGGCCTTTTCGCGCTATTGCTGTTTGCTGCAAAAACGCAAGTGCAAACCACCCCGGCACCAGCAACGGTTGCTACACCGGCATCATCATCTTTTGCAGGTAAATGGGATGTTTTGGTAAAAGGGTTGCCTAATGGCGATACCCACATGATTTTTACACTTACAGAGACAGATGGCAAATTAGGCGGATCGCTGGCAGACCCCGAAGGTAAAAATCCTCCCATTCCGCTTACTAAAGTTGATAAAGACGATAAAGGAATCACCCTTTACTTTACCGCTAATAATTATGATGTTAGTTTAGTCCTGCAAAA
>JABDEQ010000141.1:1824-3702 GCA_013286985.1 Bacteroidota bacterium
TCGACGCTACGGGCGAACGGGTGAAGTAACAGTGAAATATTGCAAATTATATCCAAAGCCCCGCATTTGCGGGGCTTTGGTGTTGTGTTGCGTCTATAAGTAACACAACAATACCAAAAAGTCTTGATTAGATTTTCTTAATTCCTAAGTTGTAGTTTAATATCTTGCTATATTTGATTGCTGATTACTTGCTTATGAAAAAAACACTTACACTTTTTTTAATCTCCTTTTTGTTTTTAGCCAAATGTTTTGCCCAAACCATCAGCGTTGGCGATTATGCCGAAACTTTGGCGCGGATGAACCAGTTAACCGGAGTAACTGATGATGTTTCATCTTTTTGTTTACGCCCCGTAAATAGCGCTTTTAATAGCAACGGCGATTCAACGCTTCGATACATGGTGGGGAGTGAAAACCTGGTTCCCGGCTCTAAACTTTTTGGCGCACCTGTAATCATCAGGCTACTTCCCTTTAGCTGGCTTAATGATTATAATTCCAAACTGCCTTTCGGCTATAATAACGGGCCAATGTATCCTAATGTTGGGTATCAAACTATGGTTACAGGAGGTGTTTATATTAAGGCAGGTATACTTCATATTCAATTTAAGCCAGAATTTGTGTATGCGCAAAACAATTATTTCCCAACTTTTAGCGATGTACAGGGAAATATTAAATCCAATTTGATACCAAGTTATATCTTTTTTATAAACGGTATTGACGCACCAGAGCGATTTGGTACTCAATCTATAAGCCATGCCTATTTTGGGCAATCAAAAATAACGCTTGTTTTTAAAAATATTGAGGCGGGTATTTCAACCGAAAACATTTGGTTTGGTCCGGGCATTCAAAATTCAATTATGATGAGTAATTCAGCGCCGGGATTTTTACACTGGACGTTTAATTCAGCTAATCCTATTAAAACAGTAATAGGATCATTTGAGTGGCAGTTGATAGGCGGTATTTTAAAGCAATCAGGATACCAATCTTATGATCCAAGCAAGCTGGTTTATTATACCAGTTCAATTTATGATAAACCCAAAGTAAATCGATATGTTTCGGCTGTTACTGCCAACTGGCAACCCAAATGGATACATGGGTTATATTTGGGCGTTTCGGCGTATGATTATCTCGATAAAGACTCCACTTACGAAAAAAACAGCTTAATCAAACGTATAGCTCCTGTATTTTCCCCTTCATCGGCGGCACAAAATGATGTTAATGTCGGCGATGGTCAGGATTTTGCTTATTCAGCCTTCATCCGTCAGGTTTTGCCAAAATACAATGCCGAAATATATTTCGAATACGCAAGGAACGATCAAGCTGCAAATCTTACCGATTTCTTTTTAGAACCCGAGCACTCTGCGGCGTTCTCGGTTGGAGGAACCAGATTTTTTAATTTAGCCAAGCAGCAGTTTATAAAGGTAAATATAGAACTAACACATCTGCAGATTCCTGATACATTTTTATTGAGGCCCTCGCCTTCCTGGTATGTGCATAGTTCCCAGGCGCCAGCAGATGGATACACCAATGAAGGTAGATATCTGGGGGCTGGAATTGGGCCGGGAAGTAATAGCCTTTCTTTAGACTTAAGTTATGTTAAGAATTTAAATTCATTTGGCGTGAAAATTGAAAAGCTTTCACATAATTTGGATTTGTATTACTATGCAAACGAAGCAGTTGCTCAAGGGTCAGAGCCATTAGCTGGCTCCGAGTGGAATGATGTTTCGGCGACTTTTTACGCTAACGTCAAATATAAAAAGTACCTGTTTACCGCTCAGTATACCCCGATATTCACGACAAATTATGAGTATTTACAAGGCAATAATATCTTTAACAATCATTTGCAGTTTGAAGTTACCTATTTCTTTTAGATGAGGCTTT
>JABDEQ010000142.1 GCA_013286985.1 Bacteroidota bacterium
GGGATACTATAACCCGTGTAGACCGCCCATGCGAGCAAGGGATACAGGGCTTTGAGGAAGTAAAGCCAATGGTATTTGCCGGTATTTACCCTGTTGATACAGATGACTTTGAAGAACTGCGTGAATCAATGGCTAAGTTGCAGCTGAACGATGCCTCACTGGTTTTTGAACCGGAATCATCAGCAGCTTTAGGGTTTGGTTTCCGTTGCGGTTTCTTAGGAATGCTGCACATGGAGATCATCCAGGAGCGCTTGGAGCGCGAGTTTGATATGACGGTTATTACTACCGTGCCCAACGTATCCTACATTGCTTATACCACAAAAGGCGAACCTATAACGGTTAACAACCCATCAGATTTGCCCGATCCGAGCAGAATTGATTATGTTGAAGAACCGTACATAAAAGCTACCATTATCTCAAAATCTGAATATGTTGGCCCAATAATGTCGTTGTGTATTCAGAAACGCGGTTATATAAAAAACCAGTCATATCTTACGTCTGATCGTGTGGAGATGATATTTGAAATGCCGATGGGCGAAATTGTTTTTGATTTTTATGATAAGCTGAAAACCATTTCTAAAGGCTATGCCTCATTTGATTATCATCAGATAGGTTACCGTAAATCGGATCTTGTTCGTTTGGACATCCGCTTAAACGCAGAACCTGTTGATGCCTTATCTTCATTGATCTTTAGAGGAAACTCTTATGATTTTGGTAAAAAGATCTGCGAAAAGCTAAAAGAGTTGATACCGCGACAGCAATTTGAAATTATTATACAGGCATCTATCGGTGCCAAAATTATAGCCCGCGAAACGGTGAAAGCCCTGCGTAAAGACGTTACCGCTAAATGTTACGGTGGTGATATCTCGCGTAAGCGTAAGTTATTGGAAAAACAAAAAAAAGGTAAAAAACGCATGCGTCAGGTTGGTAACGTAGAGATACCGCAATCGGCATTTATGGCGGTGTTGAAACTGGATTAAAAATCAGATTTGAGATTTGAGACGTGAGATTTTAGATTCTTTCTTTTTTCTCAAATCTCAAATCTCACGTCTCAAATCTTCTATCTAAATGAAATTACTCGACGGAAAATACGTATCAGAAAAACTTAAGGGGGAGATAGCTGTATCTGCAGCTAAAATATTGGAACAAACCGGCCGTAAACCACACCTGGTTGCGGTGCTGGTTGGGCACGATGGCGGCAGCGAGACCTATGTAGCCAGCAAGATTAAAAACTGCGAGCAGGTAGGCTTTAAATCGACTTTAGTACGATACGAAAGCGATGTAACCGAAGAAGAGCTGCTAAATAAAGTAGCGGAACTGAATGCCGATGCAGATATTGATGGTATTATTGTACAACTGCCATTGCCCAAACACATCGACCCTGAAAAAGTAACCGAGCGTATTGATTACCGTAAAGATGTGGATGGCTTTCATCCGGTAAATTTGGGCCGCATGCAGCGTAATCTGCCTTCGTTTATCCCGGCAACACCCTATGGCATTACTTTAATGCTAAAAGAGTATGGTATTGAAACCGCTGGCAAGCATTGCGTGGTGGTGGGTCGCAGTAACATTGTAGGCTCGCCTATGAGCATCCTGATGGCACGTAATACCTATCCGGGCAATTGTACCGTAACTATTTGCCATAGTCGTACTCCTGATATTAAAAGCATTACCCTGCAAGCCGACATACTGATAGTAGCCATAGGCAAAAAGAACTTTATTACTGCCGATATGGTAAAAGAAGGCGTAGTAGTGGTTGACGTAGGTATGAACCGCGAAACTAGTACTGTAACCAAATCGGGCTTCAAGTTATACGGTGATGTTGATTTTGAAAACGTAGCACCCAAATCATCTTTCATTACCCCTGTACCCGGCGGTGTAGGCTTAATGACCATCATCGGCTTACTCAGAAACACTTTAGCTTCGGCAAATAAGGAAGTTTATAGTTAGTCATTGGGTCATTGTGTCATTATTTGTCTGAACTATGATTTTTAGGATTTGAGGATTTTGAGATTCCGTTAATAATTCCTGTCATTCTTTAATCCTATGAATCTTGGTTCAGACAATTTCCCTGTGCCGTCCGTCCGAAAACAAGAATAGGGTATAGTGAAACACTACGGACAAATCTATACACCATCCAACCAATGAACTAATGACCCAATGAACTAATGACTTTTTCCGTTACAAATACTCCGCGGGGATCTGATGGTTCTCATTCTCATCGGCCCAGGCCATGGAGGTTATCTGCCAGTTATCATCAACCTGTATAAACTGAATGTAGTTAATGCCACGTGGCAGGTTGGCGGTTTGATAATCGGAAAAACTGTATTCATATACGCTTACACGCTGCGCAATTTTGCCAAATACTTCAGTCTTTGAATAAAGCTCGCGTTGCATAAATTGCTTTAACTTACCATCGGCCAATTGCGTTTCAAGCGTTTGGGTAAATGATTCGGCAGTAAACCTAATGGGTTTGGCAAAGCTGTTATTTATCAGGATACCCTCGTCATAAAACAATGTTTTTACGCTATCCAAATCGGGTAGTTCGCCATCCTGAAAGCTGAGCGATTCGTAAAAATCTTCAGTTATGTAATCAATTGCTCTTACGTTCATCATTTTAGTGCCTGTTTTAACTTATCCCAAAAACTACTGATGCCCACATAAACCCCGTTAAGCTCTATTTTAACCGGGAAGGTATAAATAAAATCATTTTGCCCGGCGCTGCCTTTGCCGGTATGCAAATCATATGAATAACGGTGAACAGGGCAAATAAGTTTTTGATTTTTACACCAGCCTAAACTCAGGTCGCCGCCTGCATGCGGGCATCGTGCCGAAACAGCAAATATATCACCTTCGTATCCAACAACACAAATGCTTTTACCGCCTGCTTTAATTTTTTTGATAAATGGTTGGGTGGGATCAAGTTCAGGTATTTTATACCATTTCATAAAACACTAATAGTCAATCTTCAGGTTCATTACTGATGGGTTCTTCATTACATCGTCCATATTGGTAATTAGCGTTACCCGCTTTCTATCGGCTGATAGTATGGCTTTGGGATTATTGACCTTCTTTATTGGTTTAGAAAAATTGAGCACCACTTTATAGGGCATATCAATCAGCATAGCCTTGGCCATGGCAAAGGTTGATGAGGTTTTTTTCAGAAAGGCATTAAACTTAACCTTATCAATTATGCGGTAAAATTTATGAGGAGTAATCTCGTATAGGTAGTAATCTTCGCCGGCTAACAGTTGTTGTGCATCAAAACCTTTAGGGTTTTTATCGGTTTTGGTAACGCCGTTAAGCTGGCTGCTCATTGATATTTTTGACAAATGCTGTAAGTAATATTGCAAATCGGCCGGGCTTTTAGCATGGTGATTAATGCTGACCTTCATGATGTTTTTAGGCAGATTCATCTTTATCGACAAATTGCTGCTTTTAGCCATATCAGCCTCCTCCACCGTCATTTTTTGCTGGGTACTATCGGGCAAAGCCGAATAAAAATTAAGCGTTGTATCCTTTACAATTGAAAATTGAGGGGTTGATTTAATGGAATCGGTCATCAGGTTCATCAATACTGATACGGCACTGCTCATATCAAAACCGTATACCACGTTGCATGAACCATCGGCCTTAAAATCATACTTTTCTTCAATATCAACACATGATG
>JABDEQ010000143.1:0-1262 GCA_013286985.1 Bacteroidota bacterium
CGGTGGCAATCAGATCATCAGCTGTCAGCCCTGAAAGTACTTGCACCTGAGTATTATCGTTCAATCCAATCTCTATTCTTTTTTGAATTAGTTTGGTTCCCTGCAAAACCCAAACTAACGCTTTCTGTTTGGTTACGCCTGTATCAGCACCAGTAACGGTTGTTGCTGAAAAACCTACCACTGGCTATATTGCCCAAAGTGTAACCGCCACCTGAAGCGCTTTTATGCATCGTTTTGTGACTCACATGCCCCTCAATCTGGTATTTAGTAAGTAGTGATGAATCCGGTGTAAAGGCCAGTGCTTTTGCAGGAATCAGCATTGCATTATTTACTTCTTTGGTGTAAATAACAATATTGGCTGTCATACCGGGTTTTAATTTCATATCATCATTTGGGGTGTTGATGATTGTAGTGTAGGTAACCACATTTGCTGATACAGTAGGATGGAGGCGAATCTCCGTGACCTTACCGCCAAATTGATCGTTTATAAAAGCATCCACTGTAAAAGAGGCACGATTACCGGGTACTACATCACCAATATCCGCTTCATCAACATTTGCTTCAACTTCCATTTTAGTAATATCTTTTGCTATAATGAACAGGGTAGGCGTACTGAAGCTTGCCGCAACGGTTTGACCAATACTCACACTTCTGTTTAAAACAACACCATCAATTGGCGAATAAATATCAGCATAAGACAAATTCTTCTGCGCCGAACGTACTTGTGCCTGCGCACTTGCCACATTGGCTTTTGCTTCATCAAGGGTATTTAAAGCACTGTCATAATCGGCTTTGCTAATGGCATCCGTTTTAAAAAGAAGATCCTGGCGGTTAAAATTGTTCTTCGCAAATACCAACTGACTTTGCGCATTTTGAAGTTGCCCCTTATTTTGATCGAGCGTGGCCTGCAATAATGATTTATCCAATTCAGCGAGCAGTTCGCCTTTCTTCACTTTAGTGTTAAAATCAACATACAGGTATTTAATAATGCCGGATACCTGGGTACCAACTGTAACAGTATCAACGGGCTCTATTTTTCCGGTGGCGGTTACACTTTGGGCAATATAGCCAGTGGTAGGTTTTTCAGCAACAACCGTTACTGGGGCCGTTTTTTTGCGAATAAAGAAAAACCAAATGAGCAATAGGGCTATCAATATTGCTGCAATAATTATTATTCTTTTTGTGGTGGCTTTCATGATAACCTGCAATTATAGTTTAATGGGTACGCCTCTGTAAAAATCTTATATTTTTAAGGTTAGCAG
>JABDEQ010000143.1:1272-3066 GCA_013286985.1 Bacteroidota bacterium
TTGTATAAATGCCTGCTGGGCTTGAATGAATAAGTTTTTCTGCAATAAAAAATCGACCGTATTGGCAACACCTACTTTTAGTTGCTCGCTGGCAATGCGATAACCTTCTTTATTGTAATTATATTGTTCCAGCGCCGCCTTGTACTGGCTTTGTGCATTCTTTACATTGATATAAGCACGTTCAACTGTTTCAGAGAGGGTTATTGATTCATTTTTAAGATTGAGCTGTGCCTGATCAACCTGTATTTTGGCTTCTTCTACCTGCGTTTTAACAATCCTTTTAGTAAAAATGGGGACACTTAAATTAAAGCCAAGCTGCTGATTAAAATTATTACCTAACTGATCGAAATAGTTGCCCTGGGTACTCAAATAACCCGAATTAAGTGAGGCGCCCGCTGTTAAAGTTGGTTTATAGCCTGCCCTGGCAATATCCACGCCATACTGTGCAGCTTTAACGCCCAACTGACCAATTTTAACATCTGGGAAATTATTGAGGGCCAACTGTTCAACAGTATGAAATTCGGCCACGCTATCAATTGGGGCAATGGTATCCGGTTTTATAACATCAAAATTAACATCGCTGGGTAAAAGCAATAATTGTTTCAACGTGAGCAAGTCGCCACGTTCGGTGTTTTGGGCATTAATTAAAGTATATTGGTCAGTAGCGTGCTGTGCCTGTAACTGAATAAGTGCATAACGGGCTACGCTGCCTACATCATAACGCTGCTGTTCCAATTTTACCTGAGCTTGTGAGGTATTAACCAGATCAGTATCATAAACAATGTTTTCCTTATCCAGTAGGATGGTAAGATAGGCCTGTGTAATTTGTAGCGTTACATCATTTTCCTGTTGTAACACACTTAAATTGGCCGACTGTACCTGCAAGTTGGTTTGTTGTATGGTATTGGTAATGGCGCTGCCATTATACAGGGTAACGTTTGAGTTTAAACTATATGCACCTGAAGCCGTTAATCCCGAGCCGGTGCCTCCTGTAGTGAAACTGCTGTTATTGCTGTTACCGCCATTGGTTTTAGCATGCTCAAAATTCTGGCTCGCCGATCCTGATAAATTGGGCAACCGGGCAGCTTTGGCCAGCAGATATTGCTGTTGACTGGTTTGTGCCGAGAGTCTGAGGCTATTAATCTGGATATTGTTCTTTTTGGCATAATCAACACATTTTACCAGATCCCAGGTTATGGTTTTACCAACTAAAGTACTATCCTGAGCATATAAATGGGAAGAGCCAACAAGGAATAAAAAGAAGAGTGTTATTTTTTTAGGGTTCAACGGCATAGTTTAATCATTGTTCAGGCTGATAAGCTAAATATATTAATAATCATTTAGTTAATAGAATTTTGGCGAAATTGTTTTATTAAAATATCAATCAAAACAAAACATTGTTATCATTGCATATTAAATGATATTTTTCGGAATCTGACTATTTTTGGTCATACATTAAAAAGATGCTAAAGCCTATTCTTATCGCCATTGCAAGCGCCTTATTGGTCAATATCTCTTATGCTCAAAAAAAGGATAGTTCTGTTTACTATCTAAATAAAAAAGGAGCCGTTGTTACATCCAAAGATGATGCGGATTATAAAATGGTTTTTCTGCCGCCCGATTCTGCCACTGATAAAAGCCTCTATATTATAAAAGGATATTATAAAAACGGCGGGCTCAAATTATTGGGGTATTCAAAAACCAATAACCTCAACCTAAAATTTGAGGGCACGGTGACTGTCTTTTTCCCCGATGGACATAAAATGCGCATTATGAATTATGATAATGGCAAAA
>JABDEQ010000143.1:3076-3475 GCA_013286985.1 Bacteroidota bacterium
GAGATATCACTGAGTTTTATCCCAACGGAATGTTTTATAACAAGCAAAGAATTGTCTCACCGGCAAACGGCGAGGATAAATTATTAATGGTGGATTGCAGCGATGCCAATGGCAAAGTGCTGGCAAAAAATGGCAGTGGCACTTGGATAAAACTAAATGGTGACCTAAATAAAATTGTTGAGGAGGGCCCAATAATGAACGGCGTTGAAGAAGGAGAGTGGCATTCCCGGAAGTCGGACTCTGTTGAAACGATTAATGAATATAAAAGCGGTAAAATTGTAAGCGTTGCCAGTATTAATAAATCTGGCGCAAAAATATATTCCTACGTTGAAAAGGCTCCACAATTTCCTGGCGGTGCTGATGGTTTTGGTAAATTTATAGGCAGCAATATCAAATATC
>JABDEQ010000144.1:0-2560 GCA_013286985.1 Bacteroidota bacterium
GTATTGCGGTATCAAATTTGCATAAAAATACTATCAAATCGTTTTCTGAAACCATGCGCATCCTGCACGGTTATATCGATCCAAAAACAGGCAAAGACGCTTCAATGATCGCTGATGATGTTTGGGCGATAATTGAAAACCATGCTGAAGAGCTGGATAGTTCCATCATTTACGACCGTGACTTTGGTTTTGATTATTTCGGCTTTAAAACCCTCGAAAAATCATACCTGTTAAAGGTTAACGGAAAAATTGCTGAACGCCCGCAGCACCTGTTTATGCGTGTAGCCGTTGGCATCCACAAAGAAGATATTGAAAGCGCTATAAAAACCTATAATTTAATGAGCGAGCGCTGGTTTACGCATGGTACCCCAACCTTGTTTAACGCCGGTACACCAAAACCTCAAATGTCATCATGCTTCCTGATCTCTATGAAGGATGATAGTATTGACGGTATCTATGATACACTGAAACAAACAGCTAAAATATCGCAAAGTGCAGGCGGTATCGGCCTTAGCATCCACAATGTAAGAGCTACAGGCTCATACATTAGCGGTACTAACGGTACCAGCAACGGTATTATCCCAATGCTGCGGGTGTTTAATGATACAGCTCGTTATGTTGACCAGGGCGGTGGCAAGCGTAAAGGGGCATTTGCTATTTATTTAGAGCCATGGCATGCAGATATATTTGAGTTTCTTGATTTGCGTAAAAATCACGGTAAAGAAGAAATGCGCGCACGTGACTTGTTCTATGCCCTTTGGGTATCTGACCTGTTTATGCAACGCGTGGAAGCAAATGAGGACTGGAGCTTATTTTGCCCGCATGAAGCACCCGGGTTGGCCGATTGCTGGGGTAAAGAGTTTGAAGACCTTTACACCAGGTACGAAAGAGAAGGCCGTGCCCGTAAGGTTATAAAAGCACAGGAACTTTGGTTTGCCGTATTAGATGCCCAGGTAGAAACCGGTACGCCATACCTGTTATACAAGGATGCGGCCAATGGTAAATCAAACCAGCAAAACTTAGGTACTATTAAAAGCTCAAACTTATGTACCGAAATTATTGAGTATACCTCGCCTGAAGAAATAGCGGTATGTAATCTGGCCTCAATTGCGCTGCCTCGTTTTGTAAAAGAAGGTGTTTTTGATCACGTTAAGTTATATGAAGTAACCTACCAGGCTACTTTAAACCTTAACAAAGTAATTGATGGTAATTACTATCCGGTTAAGGAAGCCGAATATTCAAACTTACGTCATCGTCCGGTGGGTTTAGGTGTACAGGGTTTAGCTGATGCATTTATCCTGCTGCGTTTGCCTTTTGAAAGCGAAGGAGCCAAGAAACTGAATAAAGAGATCTTTGAAACCATTTATTTTGCTGCCATGACGGCTTCAAAGGACCTGGCTATTAAAGATGGCCCTTATGAAACATTCAAGGGCTCGCCATTATCAAAAGGAAAATTCCAGTTTGACCTGTGGAATGTAACACCTGAAAGTGGTCGTTGGGATTGGGAAAATCTGCGTTTAGATGTAATGAATCATGGTGTACGCAACTCATTGTTGGTGGCACCGATGCCAACTGCATCAACCTCACAGATACTTGGTAACAACGAGTGCTTTGAACCTTATACTTCAAATATTTATACCCGCCGTGTATTGAGCGGTGAGTTTGTGATTGTTAACAAACACCTGCTGCGCGATTTGTATAATCTTGGTTTATGGACGCCTGCAATGAAAGATAAGATCATCACTGCAAACGGATCTGTACAGGATATTGCTGAGATACCTGCCGATATCAAAGAACTGTACAAAACAGTTTGGGAGATAAAAATGCGTACCATTATTGATATGGCTGCAGACAGGGGCGCTTATATTTGCCAATCGCAATCGCTTAACCTGTTCATTAACCAGCCAAATGCATCCAAGCTTACTTCAATGCACTTTTACGCATGGAAAAAAGGCCTTAAAACAGGTATGTATTACCTGCGTACACAGGCAGCTTCGCAGGCAGTTAAATTTACAGTTGAAAATCAAGGCGGTAAAAACATGGAGCCTGTAATTCCGGAAGTAGTTGATCAGGTTGCTGATGAAATACCAGCAGGCCCAAGCTGCTCAATGGAAGAAGGTTGCGTAACCTGCTCATCATAGATTTTTAGTCCATAGTTGATGGACGATAGACCATAGCCGGATTTAAGAGTAATATCTGATAATCAGGGCTATGGTCTTTTCAATTTATGCTTACTAAATAAGAATGATTAAACACGAAATTATCCGCTGCGAGCGATGCGGTAAAAGCATTGAATGTAAGGCAAACTCTTACACCAAATGTCAGTGCAGCGTGGTGCAGTTAAATTTAAACGAAGTGCAGTATATCAGCGAAAACTATGAGAGCTGTATGTGTGCGGATTGCTTGCTCGCCTTGCAGCAGGAGTATAGAGAAATAGTGTTCGATAGCTAAAATTTAAATTATAGCATTTTATCAGGGTTCAGTCGCCAAAATATTCGGCTGAGTTATTTTCGGTTTCATGCAGTTTTACTGAATGTAAAAAAATACCATCATTTACTTC
>JABDEQ010000144.1:2570-3363 GCA_013286985.1 Bacteroidota bacterium
TTCCATACACAGTAATTCGGTAGTGGCCATTTTCCCTTTCATAAAATCGACATCCAGATTGAGGTTTTTATGATCGAGCTTTTCAATTACATATTCATGTATGATGGCTTTTAGTTCCTTCAAATCTATCAGGTAAGCTTTGGTATAGTCAATATGGCCTTTTAAGGTCACAAAGAGATTATAATTATGGCCGTGCCAGTTGGGATTTGCACATTTGCCAAATACCTCCGCGTTTTTCTCTGCGCTCCATTCTTCCCGGTACATTCTGTGGGCAGCGCTAAAATGCTCCCTGCGGGTAATATATATCAACATCCTGAATATTTATTTAATAATCTTTACCGGTTTTTTATACTCGTCGATTGCAACAAAAGTAAAATCGCCATGTACCGCCAGTTCCCGGCCCTCGGCATACATTTGCTCTACATAAATCTCTACACTTACCTTCAAACTGGTATTGCCGATATGAATAACACGGCCTACCAGTTCAACAATAGTACCGGCCGGGATAGGTTTTTTAAAGTCGATTTTGTCGCTGCTCACCGTCACCATTATTTGCCTGCTGAAACGGGTTGCGGTAATAAAAGCCACCTCATCCATCATATGCATAGCTGTGCCTCCAAACAATGTATCATAATGATTAGTGGTATTTGGGAATACCGCTTTAAAAATTCTTGTTTCTGATTTGTTTATTCTTTCTTCAATGTCCATTCTTCTTTATCGGGATAAATATGGCTTCCATTCTCTTTTTAAGGTTGTTATAAACAATCTCGCGCTTAATAGATTGCAGGCAATT
>JABDEQ010000145.1 GCA_013286985.1 Bacteroidota bacterium
GGGGCTGTTATCCTGCTGCTGGAGAGTAGATTGATAACCGCTTTAACGCCTGCATTTTATGGTATTACCCTATTGTTATTAATGCTGGTATTGGTTGTTGGCCGCAACGTGGGCGGCAACCAGGCGTGGATATCATTGGGGGGCGGTTTCAGACTACAGCCTTCGGAGTTTGCCAAGCTTACCACTTGTTTATTGTTAGCACGATATTTAAGTAGCACCAATGTAAAGGTAACCGATTTAAAATCGTTCGCCACAGCGCTTGCTATTATAGGTGTGCCTATGTTTTTGATTATGCTGCAGCCAGATACCGGTTCAACCCTGGTATTCTTCTCGCTGGTGTTTGTTTTATATCGCGAAGGTTTATCGCCTTACTTTTTGATAATTGGCTTTTTGTTTATTGCGCTGTTTATATCAGCTATTCTTTACCCACCGCTTTACGTAATTGCCGTAATTATCGGTATTACCTTGCTCATCATCTGGATGTTTAAGAGGAACAGGAAGCTAGTAGTTACCCTTGTTGCCGGCCTTGCTATTTGTATTGCCTTTATTTTTAGTGTTAAGTTTATCTACAACCATGTATTGCAGCCGCATCAAAAGGTTCGTATTGATATAATGCTTGGCATTAAGAGCGATTTAAAGGGCAAAGGCTACAATGTAAATCAATCAAAAATTGCTATCGGATCGGGCAAGTTATGGGGTAAGGGGTATTTGCATGGTACACAAACCAAATATGCCTTTGTGCCTGAACAAAGTACCGACTTTATTTTTTGCACCATAGGTGAGGAGTGGGGTTTTGCAGGTTCGATAGTGCTGTTAGGGTTATACCTGTTTTTAGTGCTTCGTATTATAATGGTTGCCGAGCGACAACGATCGCCTTTCTCGCGCATTTATGGCTATGGAGTAGCATCGGTTATATTTTTTCACGTAATGATCAATGTAGGTATGACCATCGGTTTGGTCCCGGTAATTGGTATTCCACTGCCTTTTATAAGTTATGGAGGATCTTCATTACTAAGTTTCACTATCCTGCTTTTCATTCTCATCAAGCTCGATTCAAACAGAATGGGAATAGTTTAGGATATTAAGCTCAAAGCAAAGAGCAGAAAGCTAAAAGCTTTGGTCTTTTAGCTTTACGCTTTTTATGCGTACCGTCTCTTAAGCAATGTATAAAACTTTTCTGTAGTGGCGGGTTTACTGTCCCAGTTGTTTTTGGTAACGTAATTTGTTTTCAAAAAACGGGCTGCTTCGTCAAAACTGCTAAAGCGGTTTAATATTTCAATTGCCTCGCTATAGGCCAGGTTATAACCATTAAAGAGATCTTTTACATACAGCAACTTGTCATTCAAGGTAATGGCCAGCTTAATATCGCTAATAGGCTTAATAGCTAACTGATCGGTTTTAGAAATAGCCTTATCACCCTGCTGCGATGACATTTTTTGATTGACAGTAAGTACTTCGTCGGCTTCATCAGCATGATTGGCGGCTTCGTTTTTTTTATCGACCGGAGGAGGTATAATTGGTCCGGCAATTACTTCAGTATCGGTGCTAAGAGTATCATCAGCATCTATAATGGCTATCGGTTCATCATCCAGACGACGCTCATCTTCATCTTCCCAGGTATCGGCCTCATCCAGTATTAATTCATGCCGTATGGTTTCCGGCTCTTCCTGTATTTCCGAATAGGCTTCCTGTAGTGTTTCTGTTGTTAAATCTATTTCGGGGATTGGTTCTGCTTCAACAGGTTTAATTAATTCACCTTCAATAGGTTTGAAAGCTTCGTCTTCAGTAGGCTTAAACGTCTCTGGTGTTAAAGGTTTCCCGGACTTAATATCGGCAACTTTAGCTATTGGCTTAGCAGGTTTGGTTAGCTTAAAGGTATCTGCATGCTTCATTTGCTGCACAACCGGCTCAAAAAACTTTTGTTGCGATGTAACAACAGTAACCTCGGGCAGCTCGGGTTTTTCAATATGAGGCAGGGCAGGGCGTTTAAACTTATTTTGTAAGTTCAGCTTGCACAGTATCTCAATATGGTCGGTTAAGAAATGGGCGTTTGATACGAAGAGTTCAAGCTCCAGGTCATTCAAATCATCTTCAACTGTTTTCAGGTATTCGTATTGGTCACTCAGCTCTTGTATAATACCACCTATCTTTTTAAAAACATCCTTTTGCTTCATGTCTCAATGTTGGAAAATGCAAATCAAAAATAAGATTAAATTCTGATATTTGGGCCGCAGAAGAATGCTTAAAGCGAGGAAAAGCTTTTAGCTTTAGTCTTTCGGCTTTTAGCCCAAATTATTAAAAAAGATAGTCAGTTTTGGTTTTTAACGAAGAAGTTTTTAAAAGAAGAAGTGAATTAGGCGGCAGCATAGAAGTGGTATGTGGTTCTATGTTTTCGGGCAAAACGGAAGAACTTATCCGTAGGCTCAACCGCGCCCGTATAGCCCGTTTAAAGGTAGAAATATTTAGTCCAAAGGCTGATACCCGTTTTGCTGAAGATGCCCTGGTATCGCACAACGCCAATTCTATACCATCAACCCCGGTCGAAAATGCATCGTCCATTTTACTGTTGGGTAGCGATGTACACGTAATAGGTATTGCCGAAGCTCAATTTTTTGATGATGAATTACCCGAAGTATGCAATATACTGGCCAATAAAGGGATAAGAGTTATTGTTGCCGGCCTGGATATGGATTTTAAGGGCCGTCCGTTTGGCCCCATGCCAACTATTATGGCCATGGCAGAGTCCGTTACCAAACTTCATGCGGTATGCGTTAGATGCGGCAACCCTGCCCTGTACAGCTATCGTTTAGTGCCCGACGAAAGCAGGGTATTGCTTGGCGAAAAAGAAAGCTATGAACCCCGCTGCCGCATTTGCTATCACGAAGTATTTGAACAATAATCAGCCTCTTTACATCGGCACTGAAGAAAATAAATCATAAATCGAAAGCCCTGTTCGATGTTGATGTCGCACGCCTGTGCCAGTGATTAAACAATCGTAAATCGTCACTCGTAGATCGTAAATCCTAAATTAAATCCTTCAGGTTAAAAAATAAAACCATTATTCAAAACAAAATACCCAGTATTAACTGTTATGCAATTAAAGGATTACTAAAACGTTATGAGCAAAAAGATACTCGTTATTGAGGACGATAAAGACATCCGCGATACAATTGCTTTTATTCTTGAGGAAGAGCATTTTGAAGTTATTTCTTCTGGTGATTCCAAAATTCTGCGTACAGTAACCGAATTAGACCC
>JABDEQ010000146.1 GCA_013286985.1 Bacteroidota bacterium
ATCGGCCAGTTTAAACCAACCCTCCGGTTTCCATTGGCCTCTTAATGCCACCCAGTAAACCAGGCCCACAACGGTGATATAACTAGCTATACCAGTTTGTGCAAAGGGTTTTGAGAAAAAGCGTCCCCAGTAACTTTTAGGCGCTACCAGTTGTATGATCAAGATTTTCATAACCAACAAGTTAGCTAAAATGGTAAAGTAGCTTAATAATTGCCCCAGCGAAAATGCCAAAGAATGCCCGTGATCTTCAGCAGCAAGTATAGAGATGGTAAATTGCAATACCAGCGAAAATAAAACAACAAGCATGGTTAGCGCAGTATAGGCCCATTTTATTTTGTAAGATAGTTTTTCGGCATGGGGTAAATTATCTTTCATGTAAATTGCTTTTTAATAAAGTTAGATAAAAATGATATCAGATTCAATGAAAGTAACTATTATTAAACTGCACAACATCATTAGGTAATGAAAACATAACTAATACTTTACATTTTCTATAAGGTTGAATAAAAACCTAATATAATTCAAAAATATAGCAACTTCTTTCTTATTGTGCCGTATTAATGAACTATGAGGGGTTATGTAAAAATTCCGGGATCGATATATTGTAAACTGTGCAAAGAGTGTGGTTCGCGTCCGGTTATTGCGCCTGTTGAAGATATTGGTTACGTAGTTAAGTGTCCGAAAGATAATAGTCATTATCAAACTATGCCAGGTCTGATTGATATTGAGGACTGGAACCGTAACAATGCCGTCACATCGTCAACAACCGACTATAACATCAATCGTATGTTTACGGTATAATCATCCCCCGAAATTTAACAGCCTCTCAAATACATGGTTAACAGCCGATAGATTTGTGTTTGATGATAATATTATTAAAGAAAGTAAAACAATTTGCCGGGGTTGATGATCCTTCGTTATCGTTAGATAATAAGCTTTTTAACGCCATGTGCTTAATTTTAAGCGCCAGCGTTTTAATTGGCCTTACCAATAATATTCTGCTCGGCTTTCCGGTGTACTTGCTGCTTATTGAGTTTTTTATTTTGTCGTTATGCGTGCTTGGTTTTTATATAAGCCGGTTTAAAGGCTATGATAGCAGCATGTCGGTCGGTTTTATTACCATAGGTATTTTATTTTCTATCCCCGGCTGGTTTTTTAATGGCGGCATAGAAGGGTCCTCACCACTTTCGGGTGTTTTTTTGGTGGTATTGATCATGATATTGTTGAAGCGTAAATATCATTTACCATACATAGGGATTTTAATTGCGGTGTTTATTGGTTGTTATATGTTGGAGCGGCATTTTCCGCAGTGGATAAGTTATCCTAAAAATATCGATCAAAAACAAACAGATCTTATTACGTCATCTATAAAAAATATTCTGTTTGCAGGTTTGTTAATCAGTTTTTTGAAAAGAAGTCATGAAATTGATAAAGAAAAACTGATTGCCAAAAGCGAGGAATTACAATCGTCCAAGGCAGCACTCTCTACAGCAAAAGATCAGGCCGAAGAGGCTACTGTGGCAAAATCGAATTTTCTGGCAAATATGAGTCACGAAATACGTACGCCACTAAACGGAATAATAGGAGCAGCCCAGTTACTGGCGCTATCAGAATTATCGGAAGAGCAGCACGAATTGCTGAAAACGTTACAATCGAGCAGTAACTTGCTTATCAATATCATTAGTGATATTCTTGACCTTTCAAAAATAGAAGCCGACAAACTGACTTTACATCCAAAGGCGGTAAACATCAGGGATTGTATAAAAACGGTTATTGAAATAAGCTCGCCTGGTATTTCGGTACTTGGTAAAAATATATCGTTGAACTATACCATTGATGATAATGTGGCTGGCTATTTAAAAATGGACGAAGGCCGTATTCAACAGATACTGGTTAATTTGATCGGCAATGCCATAAAATTTACTGATGAGGGTACGGTTAATGTGCACATATCAGCTATTAATGCTCCTGATGAGGTGCAACAGGTTACTTTTAGCATAAAAGATACCGGTATTGGTATAAGTGAAGAAGCTTTATTACAGTTATTTAAGCCATTTACACAAGTAAACAGCACCGCTTTAAGAAAGTACGGAGGTACGGGTTTGGGCTTGTCTATCTGTAAGAAACTGGTTGAGATGATGAATGGTAAAATATGGGCCGAGAGTAAGGAATCGCAGGGATCGGAGTTTATATTTATTTTACCACTTAAAATAACCAATGCTAATGTGGTTGAAAACCAGCATGCCTATAATAGCGAGGTATTTAGGTATCGCCCGCTTAAAATATTGCTGGCCGAAGACAATAAGATGAACCAATTGATAGCCGGTAAAACATTTAAAAAAATAGGTTATACCATTGATATTGCAGATAATGGCAAAATAGCTGTTGAAATGGCCGGGCAAAAATCATACGATCTTATTTTTATGGACATTCAAATGCCCGAGATGGATGGTATACAGGCCGCCCAGCTTATCCTTCAGAAATACGAGGATGATGCCCCACCTATAATTGCCATGACCGCTAACGTGCTGAGCGAAGACGAGCAAAAATGTAAAGAAGCGGGGATGAAAGACTTTATAAGCAAGCCGTTTACTATTGAGCGCCTGGAAAATGTTATCCATAAATGGGCGCCAAAAAGCGAAGATATGGTTTTACGATAAATCTTGCTTAATATCCGAATAGTACCACACTACCAGTAAATAGTACCACAAAAGTGCAGCATAAGTATTTAAATTTGTGGTATGATACAAAGCGCACCAATATATGATATCTGCACCTTATCTGATTTTAAGGAAGATGATATTATTGTAAGCAGGTTTGCGCCCTATTTAAAAAAGCATAAAAATTTGAGTGCCGCCCATCGCCACTCTTTTTACCATCTGTTGCTTTTTACACATGGCGCTGGTAGCCATACAATAGATTTTGAGGAGTTTGACGTGCTGCCCTATCAAATATATTTCATGATACCGGGCCAGGTACACTCATGGAAATTTGAGGGTTTTACAGACGGATACATCATCAATTTTTCTGATGCATTTTTTCAATCCCTTTTATTGAATAAGGGCTATATTGAAAGCTTTCCTTTTTTTAGCGGGAATATAAACGATGCCGTAATTAACCTGCCACAAGCTTTGCACAGACAAGTAGCCGAGTTATTTGAACAAATAATTGGCGAAGCGGAAAGCAAACAGGCTATGAGTGCCGATTTAATACGGTTTTTGATGCTACAGCTA
>JABDEQ010000147.1 GCA_013286985.1 Bacteroidota bacterium
TCTTGTGCTTTTTGAACGCACTTAAATGTTAAGCCCGGCAGATAAAAAAGCCGGGCTTAGCTTTTTATTGGCATAACCTTAATATTACTAACACACCCAGCCGCAAACAATCAAAAGTAAGCCCAGTTAATTATTTCCCTCAATGAATATCTTTACAACAAGAAAGAGTTACAGGAGGGGTTAGGACAATACGATTACGGCGCGCGGTTCTATGATCCCGTGATTGGAAGATTTAATACGGTTGATCCGATGGCCGACAATTCGAGGAGGTTTAGTCCTTATGCTTATGCAGCAAACAACCCGATACGATTTATTGATCCAGATGGAATGGATTTTGATGAGACAAATGACAAAAAAGCACATCAAATACAAAAAGATATTGCAAAAAAACAGGGTTCTAATAATACTAAAATCGGGCAATTAAACGCAAAGATAGATGCAAACAAGGCAAAAGTATTAAAGGCTGCCGCTGCGTTAGCTTTAGGTGGTGGCGATTCAAAGACCGGAAAAGAACTTAAAAATGCAGCTAATGACATAAAAAATGACTCTAAGAAAGTAGATAACCTACAAACAGAAAACACATACCTTTCCAGGTCTAACAATGATATTGAAGCATTAAGGAGTGATCATGGTCACGATTATTCTTTTGAATCAGGCGGTAGCGATGGATATAATTATGTTACAGGAGCTGATGGCAGCAGAGCTGTAGGTATAGCGGCCAGTACTGATGGGCTCTATGTGCATGAAATCAGGCATATCGGACAAAATCTATCAGCCGGAGGATTGAAATTCATCAATGGAAGATTAATAAATCCAGGAGGATCACTTGGCCATAATATGGCGAATGAGATGGACGCTTATAGAAGTCAGTATGCGTTAGATGGTACTTTTCCAGGGCACACATCAGATATAAATGGGATCACCGGGACTTCAGTATATGGAATAAGAGACGACAGCGGCACCGCTGTATATCAACAAAAGTAATATATGAAAAAGATCAGCATTCACTTTCTATTGTTTCTTTCATCTTTATTGTTTTCAATTAAAGCGTATCCACAAACTACTGATAGAAATAATAATATAAAAGACCCTGTAGGGCAATACAAGTCTGATAATGGGGTGCAGTTTTTTATTAGAAAAGATAGCTCTTTTTATATGTTGAAAGGGCACAATAAAGCCTTTGATGCGGCCATCCCTGGCTGTGACACAATTTCAAAAGGGACTTGGCATTTTTTTTCAGAATCGGTACTAAAGTTATCTGATGATAAAGCTTTTCAGAACGTTAGATTTAACATATCAGAGGAAAACAGATTATCCGGAGACAGCATTTATCTAAAGATAGACTTACCTAAAGATGATGCTTTTTTTGATGGGAGATTTAAATATCAAATTACAGTAATGGGTAAAATAGATTTCTTGGACTCAACAAGCCCTATTATAATTCTTCCAAAGAAAAAGATATTTGAAAACGGCAATCTGTATTATCATTTGGGCCTAACAATTCAGGACCTTTCTCCACTTAATTGTAAATTGAATGGCAGGTGTTATCAACGAATTTATTTCAATATCTTCGAGGACTATAAACTAAGCACCAAGTCAAACTATTTTACGATAAAGCTAACTGATTTCAATGATTGTTATGTTGAACGTGCCGATGTCGATAACCAATTATTGTTCATTGCCAATAATAAGATCCATTGGCAGGATGTTGATTTTGTAAGAGTTAAATAGAGATTGGGCATGTGATTGTCTGGCCTGAATACCTTCACATGCCAGCTTCCGCCCGCCGAAATAACGCAAATAAAGTTAAGTAACGAAGCCCGGTTGCCAATGAGCGCCGGGCTTTATTGTTTAAGCCAACTTAAGGGCATTCGTCACCGAATCCTTAAGCCCGATTATGGCGCAAGGTTCTATCATCTGGTGATAGCGAGGTGGACGGCGATAGATCCATTAGCGGAAATTGGTAGAAGATGGTCGCCTTATAACTATGTAGAGAATAGTCCAATAAGATTTATCGACCCAGACGGCATGTATCAAACTGAGGCCGAGATTAATGAAACCGAACAAAGGTGGGCTGCCGAGAAACAAGGTGTTGAGGCTGCGCGAAATCCAAACACATCTTATGCAGGTGGTAGTAGTGATGACCCGCCTACAAAAAAGTCGAATGCAACAGCTAAAGCAGACGCGACCGCGACCACTTCTAAGGTTCCAAAGGTAATGCCTAAGAAAAAAGGGGCTAATCAACCTGATCCTTTAACTATAGAACCTCAACCTGTTTTTAAAACATATCCAGATCCTCAAAATGTAAATAACAATGACATTGGTAATCCAAATACTAGCCGGGATATTGCAATTGGCGTAGTGAATGGGTATCCTGTTGGAGAGCTTGTAAGTTTGGTTAAACTTAAAACTGTATTCACTGCAGAAGAGCTAGCGAATATAGTTTTTCATTCCGGGCCAGGTACTGCGGACGCTGCAACTGCAGCAGGTTATACCACACTAGGAAATACTGAAATAGGTGCTAAATTGGCTGCATTAACTCGGGGCATGGTTTATGAGCCAGGTTCAGAAGCATATGAAGCATGGGCCAGATTATCTGCTGCGTGGGCAAGAAGTGTACCTAAAGGGAGTGCGGTTACAGTATTTTTAAATAATCCAAGTGCGGAGGGTATTTGGTTACAAGTCGAGAAGCCGATATTAGAAGCTCGCGGGGTTAGTATAAATGTAATTCATGCTCAATAGTATTATTATGGATATAAAAGACAAATTGAAAATGATAATTCCTCCTAATGACTATCAACATAGGAATGAATTTTCAAACCATCATTTAGTGGACGATTTGAATGATGACGAAAAAAAAGAGATTGAAAAGCTACTTATCGAAAAATTAAATAGTGGTATAAAAGACATATTGATTATTGAAACTCTTTCTTATATGGGATCTGAAGAAGGTATGTCGGCTATGTTAACCTCTTTGGAAAATTGTGAAAATAATTTGCAAAAAGTAATAATTGCTGTTTCAATATACAAGATAAATCATGAAGATAACATGATCAATGTAGCTGCTGAAGCTTTTAAACAATTGCATAAGAAATGGGATTTGGTTTTTGTATTTTCGTATTTGAAGGAATTTAAGGATAAAAGAATCAATGATATGATCAAAGAGT
>JABDEQ010000148.1 GCA_013286985.1 Bacteroidota bacterium
CCCCTTCCGGAGGAGATTTAGAGGGGGCTATATGCCTGGTGACCCTTTAACTTAATGACAGTTACATCGGGCCCACCCACACTATTTTTTCAATTTTTACGGCAAAAATTATTTTTCTATCGTAAAAGCAGCATCAAACAATATATTAGCATTTAATATCTGTTAAACAGCTTGCTGGGCCAATGAGTAAAAAAATTCTGATCATTATTCCATGTTATAACGAGGGCAACTCCATCCCGCTGATATTGGAGCAGCTTTTACAGCTTAAACTGCCGTACAATTACCAAATGGAAATCGCAGTAGTAAACGATTGTTCAACAGATGATACCAAAATGGTGGCTGGCTTGTACCCTGTAGTTTTGCTTGATCTGTTAGTTAACCTGGGTATTGGCGGTGCCGTTCAAACCGGATTTCTGTATGCCCAGCAAAATGGATTTGATATTGCTGTGCAGCTGGATGGCGACGGCCAGCATCCCCCGGCAGAATTACATAAGCTGATTGAGCAGCATCAAAAAACAGGTGCGAATGTAGTTATCGGCTCAAGGTTTTTGGATGGGGGCGGGTTTAAATCATCATTTGCACGCAGAATTGGCATCAGGTATTTTCACTGGTTAAACAGGATACTTACCGGGAAAAGTATTTACGATAGCACTTCGGGCTTCCGGTTGTTTGATCGCAAAGCTATCGATATTGCCTGCGCCAAATACCCGGACGAGTACCCCGAGCCTGCTTCGCTGGTGCTATTCTCAAAAGCGGGATTGTCCATTGAGGAAGTACCTGTGATAATGAGGGAGCGGCAGGCAGGCAAATCGTCTATCAGTAATTTTTCATCTATTTACTATTGTGTTAAAGTAACTATCAGCATGTTATTTATATTTATTCGTAAACCTTATTAATATGGCCCGGATACAGCTTATCACCATCGCTATTAACATTTTATTTATAGCCTATATTTCAAGGCTGATTATTAAAGGCAAGCTGCGCGAAGAATACGCCATTGTATGGTGTGTTTGCACGTTTGTGCTCATCCTGTTTTCGTTTTGGCGCAGCGGCCTGGATGTAATGTCAAAACTGTTTGGCGTGTTTGAACCACCTAACCTGGTGTTTACGGGGTTTATCTTTGTCATCCTTATTTACTTGCTGCATTTGTCGGTAGTGAGTTCCAAAGCGCAGCATAGTATTACCCGGCTTACGCAGGAGCTGGCTGTGCTGAAAGAAAAGATGGAAAAGGCTGAAAAAGAAGAACATATTGGTAATTAGCAGGCCTCACCCCAAACCCCTCTCCAGGGGGAGAGGGGCTTTAAAAAGTAAAATTTATTCATAATTATTTGAGTTGTTAACAGGTGTTTATACATGGATACTATTACCTGCCCCGCTTGCGGTAGCCAGTCAAAATTAAAATTCAGGCTGAAGCACAGCGTTTATAGATGCCCGCAATGTGGCCTGTATACATCCGATGCCAGCTTTGATTTCAGTTTTCAATCGAGCCTTGAACTGGGTAGCCGCGAAATTGGGCTTAAGAAGTTGCGGTTCGACAATTTTGCAGTCGTCATCAAATCGCTTAAAGCGCTCAAAGGTACCGCAATAACGGGACTGGAAATAGGCACAGGCAACGGCTGGTGGTTAAAGGTTTGCCAGGAAAATGGTATTGATTGTATTGGCATTGAACCGGAAAAGGCCCATCAGGATTATCACGAGGCCAACAACCTCAAGGTTTTTTATGGGTTTTATCCCGATGTAGACATCAAGCGCGAAGGAGGTTACGACTTTATTATTTTTAACGATGTTTTTGAACATATCCGCGATTTGGATGGGCTCATTACTGCGCTGAAAGCCGATTTAAACGAAGATGGCATACTGATCATTAATTTACCCATGAGCAATGGTTTCTTCTATAAAACGGCCATGCTGCTGCACCGTTTGGGTATGAACACTTATTTGGAAAGATTATGGCAGTTTAACTTCCACAGTCCGCATATGAACTACTTTAATGCTGCAAACCTAACCATGCTGTTAAACAGGCATGGCTTTTTAAAAACAGACGAACACAAACTCAATTCTATAGATTTTTCGACCACCAAACAACGCATCAGAGCCGATAAAGACATTAGTAAACTGAAAGCCACCCTGCTAACCACAGTACTTCAAGTGTTAAAACCCGTGATAAAAACCTCACCATCAGATATCGGGGTGTTTTATTTTAAAAAGGGATGAAAGGTTCCTGTTGAGTGTAAAAATCCAGAGGGATTCTGAAGGTGAAATGACAAAAGATGCGCCGTAGGTGCCAAATATCGGTAGAAAATATTGTTACAAAATGTTTTGTGTGCCGTAGGTACGCTACATGCCAGCATACAGGTTTCGTACCGACGGCACGATGTGATTGTTGATTTTTTTTCTACCAAGATTTGACCCCTATGGGGTCTCTCCTCAATTTAATTATTCAAACGTGTAATAGGTAGCTTAGCGAAGAATCTTCTGCGCATTTCGTGTGGGCGATCTGCAAGAAGTGCACCTGTTTAATGAAGAAGATCCCTCTTTTATCGGGATGACAATCCTTTTTTAATCTTTCGAACACTCAAGATTTGGACCTATTAAATAAGTGCCGTCTTCGGGCTAAAATAACAATTTACGAATGCTTATTATTTATTTTACCGGCTTCTTCCAGCTCGGCATCCACCTGATCATCGTATTTAAAGCGGTACAATACCCATTCGTTTTTAGGCTTGTAAAACATAAAAGTGAACCGTATAGGCGATTTTTCGTGCTTTACCAAATAGCTGTAAAATACCAGACTGGGTGTGGCGCTTTTTTGAACAATGATTTCCCTGCCGGTATAATCGCCAACGGATTGGCGCAGGGCATCTAATTTGCCTTTTAAAATACCTATCTGCACGGTATCAGTAAACAGTTTATTGGTGGCAAATAAATAATCAATGGCCGGGCTGGTGCCACCTTCTTTATATTTTTTAAAAAAGGTGTCAATAATAGCAGTAACGGTTCGTACAGGCGGCGCTTTTACAGCCGGGGTTTTTGTAGCTGCTTTAACGGTAGTTTTGGCAGAATCTTTTGTTTGTGCACTTGCATAAAATGAGCAACCGCAGATTATAGCCAACATTAAAAGCCATTTGAATAAATTAAAGCGCGTACTAACTTTTTTCATAACCAT
>JABDEQ010000149.1 GCA_013286985.1 Bacteroidota bacterium
GTATAGTCTGCACCCAATTCTTCTCTTTTCCTGCAGGCGCTTCGGGGCCAAAATACAGGTCGACAGAACCATCACTGTTTTTTATCAGGTCCTTGCGTGATGACAGATCGGCGTTGCGTTGTTTATTATCTATCAAACACCGGGTTGCTGCATCATACACCGTAATCGACCAAAAATTTACTGCAGGTGGGTTTGCAGGGATATGGAGTGTATAATTGTTGTTGCCGTCTAACCAATTGCCGTCTTTATCTTCATAAGCACCCAGATATGCCTGGCCCAGGTTAGGTGTTTTTGAGATCATAGCATTTGAGAAGGTAACAGCCTCAAAGAAATACGATGTGCGGCGGAAAAATTCGTCATAGTTTGCAGCACGCTGGTTGGAGTTGGTAAGCGCCATTACATAATCCCATTTTCTATCGGGCCAGTGGTAAATACTATCTAAACGCTTATCAAATGAGTTGGCCATAGCCATTTGCTTGCCTCGCGCAGCTGCGGCTATCAATATATTTTTTTGTCGTTCGGTAGGGTTAAAAGGTTTACCTTTTATTACCCCAAGGTTATTGAGCCACGACATAAAGAAGCGATCACGTTCTTCAACCGGTTCTTCGTCCAAAATATCATGCAAACGTTGCCAGTAAACCAGGCCATTGGGTTGTATGGCCAAATATTTTTTTCCGGCAGGACTCACAAGTTTAGTTGGTTTTGGGTTTGCACGGTCAGCATAAGGATAAATTTTCACGCCTTTTATTAAGGCCATTGCCTTTGCGGAATCGGGATCAAGCGCGCGAAAACCAAAAAATACGTTCATCATAGTTGATGGGATGCTGTAATATCCAGGTGCAGTAATTGGCTTCTGGCCGGGAGGGGTTAATATATATTTACCGCCTTTACCTTTATCGGCCCCTAATTCGCCTATGGCCGCAAGCTCCCTTTGCCAAAAATCGCCCAAACCGCCTGCTGTATGCCCCGCAGGCATTTCAATAACTGTTGGCCCATTTTTGGCCAGATCAATAAAGTTTATAATATAAGGTGTGGTTGCATTGGCAGTTAGTATGCCTAATTTATCATCGTATGAATTGTACATTACCAAATCATTGCTGCTTGCACCAAAAACATCGTTATGTATGCGCTGCCACTCGGCATAAGCCACAATGGGCAATCCCCATAGGTAGCATTGTGTTGCCTGTTGATAATCCATCTCATCAAACAAAGCCGGAATTGCTGATTTTGCCGGTAACTCGCCATCCATCGTTATTTTGGTGGGATCGTTGTTTTGGGACGATGTATCGGTCGCGGCTGTGGTTGTAGCTGTAGCTGATGTATCAGCACCTGTTGTACTTGCCTGTTTATTTTGTCCACATGCTACCAATAATAGTAACGATATGCAAATGATCGAGTTTTTTTTCATGGCGATATTTGACTGCTAAAGACGGTTTATTAATGACTGCAAAGTAAAATGAACCGTAGTTAAAAATGCTTTAAACAGACGCCGGATGCGTTGCAAATAAAAAGATGAAACCTATTTGGAATATTTCGGGAAGCTTAAGCATTCCATATTAGGCGCTTTAGAGCGCGGATCAGTATTGATTGTAAAGGAAATTGATAGTTGACAAGCGGATTATTTTTTTTAAATCATAAAATCTCTTTCTTTATCGCTATCAACAGTTGTTGCAGCTTGTCTTTAGTACTTACATAATCATTTGGTAGCTTGAGATGAAAATAGAAAGGTTGTAGCCCCAGATTCGTTAAAATATTTTCAAGTGCCATTTTTATGAAGATATCAATTACTGATTTTTGATAAATCGGTAAACAAGGTCAATTTAAAGACTATCGGTGTGATATTTATTGAGCAGATTTAGTAATACACCATTTGTCCATCCAAAACCATCCTGTAAAGGATATTCACCGCCGCCGGCCTTTGCATCGGTGTCAATCACGTTGTATTTTTCCATTAGTTTGCCCGTGCTGTCAAATACTCTTGTATTGGTGCCAATCCAACTCTCAGCAATGGTGCGCGCCAAGCCATTCTGTTTGTATTTATTTAACCCATCAATAGCCATATATTGCAAAGGCGCCCAGGCATTGGGGCTATCCCACTGTTGGCCGGAGCGCTGAAAGGTAGTAACCAGTCCGCCCGGTTGTAAGAACTTTGTTTTAAGGAGCGAAGCAATTTTGATTGCCTGCAAGGTATCGGCAATTTTAAATTCGAGCGGATATACACCCGCAAGTGTTTCAAAAGGAGTTGTTTGTTTCAGCCTCCAGTTGTAATCCATAAACCAACCCCGTTTTGCATCCCAACTGTATTTTAAAATGGCTTTTTTGCGTAGCGCCGCCTTATCCGAATATGCTTTGTATTTAGCATCATTGCCTTGTAACTGGTATGATTTTGCAATATCCTGCTCAAGATGATATAGCAAACAATTTAAATCTACCGGAATAATGGCTGTAGTTTGTATAGTGCTCAACTGGCCCGTAGTATCCATCCAGCGGGTACTGAAATCCCAGCCAGACTCTGCCGCTGCCCTTATATTACGGTAAAAATCACCTGGCTGTTGTTTGGTGAGCTTTTCAGCATCTATGTCTTTTTTAAATGATTCTTCACGTGGCTTGTCTGATTCATCCCAATAACGGTTCAAAATTTCTCCATCCTGTAACCGCACAGCGTTGCGGTAGGCTTGCCCTGCCTTTAATGTATCGGCCCCGGTCATCCAAAAAGCGTATTCCTTAAGTAGTTCTTTTTGGTATTTTATTAAAACAGTTTCGCCTTCATCTTTCGCCAGTAAATCAATCATCATAGCAAAAAAAGGCGGTTGCGACCGTGTTAAATAATAGGTGCGGGTACCGTTGGGAATAAAGCCATACTTATTGATCAAATAGGCAAAATTGCCGATCATATTCTCAATGATTTTGGTTTTATGACTTTCCTGAAGACCCAGCATGGTGAAGTAAGAATCCCAGTAATAGGTTTCGCGGAAACGGCCACCCGGTATAATAAAATCATTGGGCAGCGGAATTAGCGACGAGTATTTTGATGCAGATGTATGTTTACGGTACAATACCTCCCATAAAGTATCAATATGCTTGCGGATGCCGGCAGTAATATCACTTTTAAAAACAGGCCCATTAGCTTCGGGCATAATAAAGTTTGCTAAAACGAAATGCTTC
>JABDEQ010000150.1 GCA_013286985.1 Bacteroidota bacterium
AGCATTTTTGGCGGTGGTTTAAATTGCTACGATAAAACAACTAGTACTTTTAAGTATTACCGGCATGATGTAAACAATAAGCAAAGTATAGGCAGTAATTATATTTACGCGCTGTTAGAAGACAAAAAAGGTAATTTATGGGTAGGAACATCTGATGCTGGATTAGATTTACTAAATCGACAAGCAGACACGTTTACTCATTTCTCTTATGATGAAAAAAAGAATAGCATCAGTAATAATGGAGTAACCGATATTTTTGAAGATAGTACAGGAAACCTATGGTTGTGTACGCTATCGGGCCTGGACTTATTTGATCCGGCTACGAAGCATTTTACGGTTTATAATAAAAGAAGCGGTTTACCAAGTGATATCATCTATTCGATAAGAGAAGATAATAACGGAAAATTATGGGTAAGTACCAATAGCGGCCTATCTCAGTTCGATCCGATAGCCCGGACATTTAAAAATTATAATACGGAAGACGGCCTGCAGGACGATGAGTTTAAACCGCACTCGGCCTTAAAAGCCAGTAACGGCAAAATGTATTTCGGCGGCGTTAACGGTTTTAATGTTTTTACTCCTGATCAAATACTAAAACATAATCCATTTTCGCGATTGGTAATTACATCGTTTGCGGTATTTAATAAGCCACTCACTATTGCCAAAAACAATAATGATCCATCGCCATTAAAAAAAGATATCTCCGATACAAAATCTATTACCTTATCATACAAGCAATCGGTTATTTCGATGGAGTTTGCTGCGCTGGACTTTGGTTTGGCAGATAAAAAAGAGTATGCATTTAAACTGGACGGCTTTGATAAGGATTGGAACTATGTTGGAAGCAGAAATACAGCATCGTACACGAATTTGCCACCGGGGAAATATCAGTTTAATATAAAATACAAGAATAGTTCTGGTGAATGGTCACCCGTTGCTGAAGCACTTCAGATTACCATAATACCGCCGTTTTGGCTTACCTGGTGGTTTGAATTGATAGCGACCTTATTAATAGTAGGGGGCGTTTTCGGAGCGTTCAGAATGAGGATACAATCCATAAAAAAGCAGCAGATTCTGCTTGAAAATCAGGTTCAGGAACGTACCGAAAGTTTAGCCAGGATGACGGAGAATGAGCGGCAATCAAGAGCAGCTGCAGAAAAGGCCCGCGAGGATGCTGAGAATGCAAATAAAGCCAAAAGCATTTTCCTGGCTACAATGAGCCATGAAATTCGTACGCCAATGAATGGCGTGATTGGAATGGCGGCATTGCTTTCGAGTACCAAACTAACCGCCGAGCAGGAAGAATACGCCGAAACCATTAAAAACTGTGGCGAGGCGCTATTAACGGTGATAAATGATGTGCTCGATTTTTCCAAGATCGAATCGGGCAGTATGGATCTTGAAGATCAGGATTTTGATTTGCGCGACTGTATAGAAAGTGTTTTAGATATTTTCGCTGAAAAGGCTTCGTCTATAGATCTGGTTTATCAGATAGATTATAATGTACCGGGCCAAATAATTGCTGATCCTTTAAGATTAAGGCAGGTTTTAATAAACCTGGTGAGCAATGCCATGAAGTTTACTAGTAAAGGTGAAGTATTTATTACGGTAACTTTAGCTAAGCAAGAAGGTGATGAGCTGATATTACAATTTAATGTACGCGATACAGGAATAGGTATCCCGGCAGATAAACTGGATAAGTTGTTTAAGGCGTTTTCGCAGGTAGACTCAAGTACAACGCGTAAATATGGGGGTACCGGATTGGGTTTGGCTATCAGCGAAAAGCTGGTTAAGTTAATGCATGGAGATATATCTGTTCAAAGCGAACCGGGAATGGGTACTACCTTTTCGTTCACCATAAAATCAAAGCCGGGCTTAAAGGCACAGAGAAACTATGTACATCTAAACTTAAATGAACTTAAAGGAAGGCATATTTTGGTGGTTGACGACAATACGACTAATAGAAATATTCTTAAAACACAGCTGGAACAATGGAGCTTTGAGCCGGTATTGGCTGAATCAGGAGTGGAGGCGTTGAAAATTCTTACCTCGGGGGATAAGGTCGACCTTATAATTTCAGATATGAACATGCCTGTAATGGATGGTGTTCAACTGGCCAAACGAATAAAAAAGGGTCATCCTGATATTCCAATAATATTATTGAGTTCGATGGGGAATGAGCAAAGCCGTAAAGAAGCGCATTTATTTAATGCAATTTTAACAAAACCCGCCCGACATCAAATTTTATACAAACATATTGCTGAACAGTTAAAAGCGAATGGCACAGTTGTAAAAGAAACGCCACTACATCAATCGCAGTTCTCGGTTGATTTTGCGGTTCAATATCCGATGAATATTTTGATAGCCGAGGATAACCTGGTAAATCAAAAACTGGCCCGGCATATATTTACTAAAATGGGTTATGCGCCGGATATTGCCGAAAATGGCCATGAGGCACTGAATATGATGATTAGTAAAAAGTACGATATTGTATTTATGGATGTGCAGATGCCCGAAATGGATGGGCTTGAAACTACGCGGTTTATACGCGATCATATGGAGTACCAGCCAGTGATTGTTGCTATGACTGCAAATGCCCTGCCCGAGGATAGGGAACTATGTCTTAAAGCTGGTATGGACGATTATTTGAGTAAACCCATGAAAATTACCGGTATTATGGATGTTTTGGAAAAATGGGGTAAACACGTCAATAAATAATGGCAATCACTAACCGAAAAAATAGTTATTGTTTTAAGCCCCGTAAAGAATAATTTCCACGTAATGTAAACGGAATTAAATAAATTTACAGGTACAATTACCTGAATTTATGATACTGAAAACTAAACACCGCACCTTTTTAACTTCCCTGATTTGCTTGCTTGGCATTTTTTTACTTGGCCATGCTGAAGCAGCGCAGAAATACTACTACGAGATAAAAATATATCATCTTAAATCACAGGCTCAGGAAGATCGTCTGGATCAGTATTTACAAAATGCTTATTTGCCGGCGCTACACCGGCTTGGCGTTAAAAATGTAGGGGTGTTTAAGCCTGTAACAGGTGA
>JABDEQ010000151.1:0-2983 GCA_013286985.1 Bacteroidota bacterium
GTGAGTAAAACAATGCGATTTATAAGAAGCTTCGGTTAAATATTTTTATTTTTGCGCTATAAATTTTTGCACCTTGACATTAATAAAATCAATTTCGGGCATTAGGGGTACCATTGGCGGTACAGTGGGCGAAGGACTGACCCCGTTAGATATTGTAAAATTTACTTCGGCCTATGGTACATGGGCGGTGAATAAAACAGGTATTAATAAAATTGTTCTGGGGCGTGATGCACGTATTTCGGGCAATATGGTTAATAACCTGGTTACCGGTACGTTACAAGGGCTTGGTATTGATGTTATAGACCTTGGCTTATCAACCACACCAACTGTTGAAATAGCAGTTCCGGCCGAAAAAGCAGCAGGTGGAATCATCCTCACGGCCAGCCATAATCCCAAACAATGGAATGCACTTAAGTTATTAAACGCCGATGGTGAGTTTATAAGCGATGCGGATGGCAAGGAAGTACTTGAAATTGCCGAAAGCAGCGCCTTTAAATATGCCGATGTAAATGATCTGGGCAACGTTTATAACGACAATAATTATTTACAGGAACATATTGACCAAATATTAGCACTGCCTTTAGTTGACGTTGATGCTATTACCAGGGCAGATTTTAAAGTAGTTATAGATTGTGTTAATTCAACCGGGGGAATATTTGTACCGGCGTTGTTAAGAAGTCTGGGTGTTAAAACCGTTCATGAATTATATTGTGAGCCTGATGGAAATTTCCCGCATAACCCAGAACCATTGCCTGAAAACTTGACTGCACTTTCAAAAGAAGTGTTATCAAAAAGGGCTGACCTGGGGATAGCCGTTGACCCTGATGTTGACAGGCTTTGTTTTGTTTGCGAAGATGGCAATATGTTTGGCGAAGAATATACGCTGGTAGCTGTTGCCGACTATGTGCTGAAAAATAAAAAAGGCAATACCGTATCAAACCTATCATCAACACGTGCACTGCGTGATGTTACGGAGCAGGCCGGCGGCGAATATCATGCAGCCGCAGTAGGAGAGGTGAACGTAGTAAACAAAATGAAGGCCGTTAATGCCGTAATTGGCGGCGAAGGCAACGGCGGTGTAATTTACCCCGAATTGCATTACGGTAGGGATGCGCTGGTAGGTATCGCTTTATTTTTGACTCATTTGGCCAAATTTGGTAAGGCTGTTTCTATATTAAGAAGTTCGTATCCTGGTTATTTTATCTCCAAAAATAAAATAACGCTTACTCCCGAAATGGACATTGATGCCCTTTTGCTTAAGGTAGAGGAGAAATATAAGAATCAACCTCATACCACTATTGACGGCCTAAAAATAGAATTTGACAAAGAATGGGTACATTTGCGCAGGTCAAATACTGAGCCCATTATTCGTATATACTCGGAAGGTAATTCGGAAACAGTCGCCAATAACCTGGCAAACAAAATAATTGCCGATATAAAGGAAATTTTGCAATTAGAGAACTGATTATTAATGTCAGAAAGACCGGAAAACAGTACAGTCAAAAAGACTGAATCTGCGGGATTGCAATTTACGCTCAAATTAAAGTACTCAATAAAATAAGTCTTACGAATATTCGGACTTTACATAATTAATTTAAAGATGCGTGTTTATTTAGATAATGCTGCTACAACCCCTCTCGATCCGGAGGTAATGAAAGAGATGTATAAGGTAATGGAAACTACTTATGGTAATCCATCGTCCATTCATGCTCATGGTCGTGAGGCCCGTACAATAATTGAAAAATCAAGAAAGACAATTGCGAACCTTCTTGGAACGTCACCGGCCGAGATTTTTTTCACGTCAAGCGGAACAGAGGCCGACAATACTGCTATAAGATGTGGAATTATTGACCATCATATAAAACATGCCATCACCAGTCGTATTGAACATCATGCTGTAATTCACACGCTTGAGGCCCTTGAAAAAGCAGGCATCATCAGGTTAAGTTTTGTTAATGTTGATGCTAAAGGCAATATCGATTACGATCATCTGGAAACTTTACTAAAAGAAAATGAACGTAGTTTTGTATCTATAATGCATGCCAATAATGAAATTGGCACCTTATCAGATATGGAACGTATAGGTGACCTTTGTGAAACCTACAATGCTATTTATCATTGCGATACGGTGCAAACCATGGGTCACTACAAGCACGATTTAAGCAAGCTGAAAGCTCATTTTTTGGTTTGTTCGGCTCATAAATTGCATGGACCTAAAGGTGTGGGCTTCTTGCATATTAATCATCGCATAAAAATAAAGCCACTTATTTATGGCGGTGCCCAGGAACGTAATATGCGTGGAGGTACCGAAAATATTTATGGTATTGTTGGCCTTGCCAAAGCTTTAGAAATGGCTTATGCCGAAATGGAACAACATCAACAGCATATTCAGGGCTTAAAAAGCTATATGAAGACCCAGTTGATAGAAAGCATTCCCGGCATTGGTTTTAATGGCGAAACAGATGAAGATAAAAGTTTATATACCGTATTAAATGTTCAGTTTCCGGAAATGGAAATGGCAGATATGCTTTTATTTAGCCTGGATATTGCAGGAATTTCGGCTTCAGGAGGCAGTGCGTGCAGTTCGGGTTCTGATATTGGTTCGCATGTATTAACCGCTATAGGTGCAAGCACAACCAGGCCTTCGGTTAGATTTTCTTTTTCAAAGTATACAACCAAAGAAGAAATTGATTTTACCATAGCTAAAGTCAAAGAGCTATGCCTGGTTAATGCCTGATAAGGCAAATTAATTTAAGTTTTTTAAGAAATGGCGTGTCATATTTGGCACGCCATTTTTGTAATGCCGTGGCTATTTGATTAAACATTTATTTAAATAATTAAAACCAAATACTGCAGATGTGGGTTTATTTAATTATAAATTAATAAAACCTATGAATACTAATAATCAAATAGCCACGGCATTACAAAAATGGCGTGCCAAATATGACACGCCATTTCTTAAAAAACTTAAATTAATTTGCCT
>JABDEQ010000151.1:2993-3063 GCA_013286985.1 Bacteroidota bacterium
AAAAACCCGGAAAAAAGCAGGAACGTGCGGAACATAATCGTCCGGATGAGATTCCTGAGAAGAGAAAGTC
>JABDEQ010000152.1 GCA_013286985.1 Bacteroidota bacterium
TCGCGGTAAATTATTCAGTTATGTAACCGATCAATCTATCGCTGTTGTGGTGGCCATATCATTGATTTATATTATTAACCTGATAATTCCTGCTATTTTAGGGTGTGTTTTTGTACTTAAATTAAAATTCTTTGATCGCACTGCTTAGTACATTGTCGTTTTTGCTAACAGGCTTGTTCCTGTCTGTTTGTATCTTTATTATAAGGGGATGGAATGCCGTAAAACAACCCCAGGTAAAGCAATCGGGCTTTACTACTAAAGTTACTATACTGATTGCGGCCCGCAATGAGGAAGAAAAAATACATTTGACTATTGAAGATTTACTTGCGCAGGACTATCCAAAACGCCTTACCGAAATAATTATTGCCGATGACCACTCAACAGACAGAACATCAGCAATCATCAGCAGTTATGCCGACAGAGGTGTGAAACTGTTGCAAATGAACGAAGATAAACCGCTCAACTCCTATAAGAAAAAAGCCATCGCCAAAGCTATTGATCTGTCGACAGGCGATTTAATGGTTGCTACTGATGCCGATTGCAGAATGGGTAGCCAATGGCTGTCAACCGTGGTAGGATATTTTGAAATGCATAACCCGGTTATGATTTCATCGCCGGTGAGTTATTTTGAAGAGAAATCGTTATTTGAACGCATGCAGAGCCTGGAGTTTTATTCGCTTATTGCCACTGGCGCAGCGTTTATCGGTAATGGGCATGCTTCCACCTGTAATGGTGCTAATTTGGCTTATCGCAAAGATATTTTTTACAAAGTAGGCGGCTTTAAAGGGATTGATGACCTGGCTTCTGGCGATGATGAGCTGTTGTTACAGAAGGTTGCTGCACAGTATCCGGGTAAAATAGGTTTTTTAAAATTGTACGATGCGGTAGTTTTTACCCATGCTAAATCCAATTTGAAGGAGTTTATGCAACAACGCCGCCGCTGGGCCTCCAAATCAGTTAAGTATAAAGACAAAAAAGTGGTTGCCCTTGTGGTAGGCTTGTGGATGTTTTATGTTTCCGTAGGACTGAACTTATTAGGCGGATTATTGAGCTACCGGTTTTTGGAGGTTTTTGCCATACAGTTTGTGTTAATGTATTTTACCGAATTAATAATGCTCTGGCCCGTTACTCAGTTCTTTAAAAGGCAAAAACTCTTGTCGTTATTAATCATCAGTATTCCATTGTATACCATTTACTTTATTTATATCGGAATGATAGGGAATAAAGGTAAATATGCATGGAAGGGGAGGATGGTGAGATAGTGATCAGATGATAATTATTAGTGATTGACTAATTTGTTCACAAACGTGTCAAATCCTTCGCTCTGCCATACGCAACCCGGTAAAAAAGACGATATTTAACCAAAAGCACCCGAATAGTTAAATTGACTGATCTTAGCCCTTCGCAACGAACCTGGAAAACGTTTAAACGCAATAAAATTGCCGTTGTCGGCATGATATTTATCGTGTTTTTAACGTTGGTGGCTATTTTGGGTTATTTAATTATGCCCGATTCAACTCCGTTGGCCAACAACATGACTATTCAGCTGAGCCTTAAAAAACCCGGATCAAAATTTATGATGCTGCGTCTCCGTAAAACCGAGCCGGTTGATACGATAAATATCTTCGCTAAAATGCTTTATGGCCAGCCATCCTTTTACCGGGATATCCCCATAACAGCGTATCATTTCGCCAAAGACTCCGTTATGGTTGACGAATACGTTGGTCTGGAAGATAAACCCGAAAAAAAGTCATATCTCATTCCCGTTGCTAAAGGAGGCGTTCCGGCTTCCATTATTCATAAAACCTTTTGGCTTGGTACTGATATTTACGGCCGCGATATGCTGAGCAGGCTTATATTGGGCACGCGTATCTCCTTATCGGTGGGTTTAATGGCTGTTATCATCAGTATGCTACTGGGCGTTACCATCGGCTCCATTGCCGGCTATTTTGGCGGATGGATTGATGCTGCGCTAAGCTGGCTGATGAATATTTTGTGGTCCTTGCCCGCCTTATTGCTGGTTATAGCCATTTCATTTGCTTTAGGTAAAGGTTTGTGGCAAATATTTATTGCAGTAGGTTTATCAATGTGGGTGGAAGTGGCACGGTTGGTGCGGGGTCAGGTAATGAGTTTAAAACAGGTTGAATATATTGAAGCGGCCCGTTCGCTTGGTTTTAATAATACCCGCATCATCAGTAAACATATTTTACCCAATATTGTGGGGTCTATATTGGTACTGGCATCATCAAACTTTGCATCGGCTATACTGTTAGAAGCCGGGCTGAGCTTTTTAGGCTTTGGCGCACAGCCACCTATGCCCACCTGGGGAAGCATGATCAAAGAACACTATGGTTATATTGTAATGGATGCCGCCTATTTGGCAATTATGCCGGGCCTTGCTATTATGTTATTGGTGTATGCTTTTAACCTTGTAACTGTAGGTTTAAGGGATGCGTATGATATTAAATCACAAAGTACACGTTTTTAAAAAAAAATATTTTTATTTTAGGCTGCCTTTTTAATTAAGCTAATGCAAAATTTCGACGAGATCTCGGCAGAAGATGAACTGATACGACTATTGCTTAAAAGGCAAACGGAGTTAAATGCATTACTTGAAATAACACAAGCTATCAATAAGGACACCAGCACCCCCGTGCTGATACAAATGCTGCAGGTAATTTTGCAGAGTTATTTGCAGGTGGGTAAGCTGAGATTTTTAATTGAAAAAGATAACAACTTTGTGCTGCTATCAAAATATGGCGGCGATATTGAGCCTGTTGGTAAATTACACCGGGCATGTCTTAAACTTAATAAGTTTAAAGAGCCAACGCCATTAAAAAACCACGATGACGCGCTGCTGAACAAATACGACTACTTTATTCCTATCTACCATAAAAAGAAAGCCCTGGCATTTGCCCTTATTGGCGATTTTAACACCACCAGCGAATTATTAAGTAACGACCTTAACTTTATTCAAACAGTT
>JABDEQ010000153.1 GCA_013286985.1 Bacteroidota bacterium
GGCTTGCTTTATTTTTTTACCGGCGGCTTTTTAGGTATCGGCACCCTGATTGATCTGTTCACCTACAAAAGCATCGCAAACGACTATAACAGGCACCTGGCTTATGAGTGTTACCAGATTGCTAAAATGAATAATTAAATTACGCTTGTTGAGCCAAATGTGGCGCTTAACAACTCTATCATATATCGCGCAGGGCTTAAACCCTATAAAAAATCCATCCGCCAGCAAACGAATGGATTTTTTGTTTTAAACAAATTAGGCGGTTTTGCCCTGACAGCTACTCCCATCCTGCATTTGATATCTTATTTACTCATTGATTTTTCTCTCACAGCCTTAAACTCCGATCCTTTTTTCCAGCCGGGGAAGGTAGTTTCATCGGCCAATTTATTGCCCACTACAAATAGTAAATTAGCAACCTGTGCCATCCCATCAGCATTCATAGTTGGTGAGTAATTATCAGAAGGTTGATGGTAATGTAAATCGCCATATTCCTGTTGTTTTTGTTTACCCCAGGCTTCGCCATGAGCGGTACTTTCGGCTCCGTTATTTAAATCCAGGGCAGGCACACCCACTTTGGCAAAGTTAAAATGGTCTGAACGATAATAACCTCCGGCACCCGGATTTTTATCTCCGGTAACCTTTTTGCCATGTTCACCGGCATAGGCTTTTATGTAATCTTCCAAATCATTCTGGCCTTTTCCGGTTATGGCAAAATCGTTGGTTTCGCCGTAGTCTCCAAGCGCATCCATATTCAAATCAGCAACAGTTTTATTTAGCGGAAATATAGGATGGGTTGCGTAATACTCAGAGCCGAGCAGGCCCTGTTCTTCGGCTGTAACTGCTAAAAATACGATGGTACGTTTCGGCTTATCTTTTAATTGAGAAAACGCCCTGGCCACACTCAATACCGCAGCAACACCGCTGGCGTTATCCACTGCACCGTTATAAATGCTATCGCCTTTGGCGTCTGGCTTTCCAATACCCAAATGATCCCAATGGGCAGTATAAAGTATACATTCATCAGGGGTGGTACTTCCTTTTAATACAGCAACCACATTGTGCGAGGTAGAGTATTTTAGTTTGGTTTGAATAGTTAAAGTAGCATTGATATTAAGGGGAACCGCTTTAAAAGTCCGTTTACGCGCAAAAGCGCGGATATCGCCGGTAATTCCTGCTGCTGCGAGCAGTTTTTTGGCAGCATCTTCGGTCATCCAGCCTTCAACCTTGCATCTTGAAAGGTGTTTATCCTTTTGCTGCAAATAAAGCTTGGCCCCGGTAAAACTATTGGTAACTACGCTCCAGCCATAACTGGCCGGCCCGGTTTGATGAACAATAATTATTCCGGCCGCACCCTGCCGTGCTGCTTCCTCATATTTATAGGTCCACCGGCCATAATAGGTCATGGTATCACCCTTAAATAAAGTTTTGTCGCCCGATTTAAAACCAGGGTCATTAACAAGCACAATTACTGTTTTTCCTTTTACATCAAGTCCGGCATAGTCATTCCAATTATATTCAGGGGCAACTATACCATAACCGGCAAATATTATGGGCGAATTTCTCAGCGTCACTGTATCCAGCTCTCTTCTGGTTGAAGCCACAAAATCAGTAAGAGCATTAAAGCTGATGTTGGCTTTACCGCCTGTTATTTGCATAGTGGCTGATGGTGTGCTTGTAATTTCAACCATCGGCACATCCTGAAAATAACTGCCATTATTACCCGGCTCTAATCCCAGTTTTTTAAATTGAGATGAAATGTAATTGATGGCCTTGGTTTCGCCATTTGTAAAAGGTTTGCGCCCGGTAAGGGAGTCATCAGCCAAAACAGCTATGTGGTTTTTAATTTCGTCGCCCGTAATTGGATTACTATTTTCATTGTGCTTACAAGCAGCTAAAAGAATGATTATTGCAGCAAGCAAAAAGTAGGGTTTACCTATTCGCATATTATCAGTTTTATCAAATGTATAAAAAAAAGCTATATGTCAATAGGTTACGCATCCGAACGAAAACGAACAGTTGATTGTAACGGAATGATGCAATCGCCATTACCAATACATCATAAATAACTACAAATCAATAATTTATATTATCGGCACATATTTTGACGATCCCTTAGTATTACTAAGGAGGTTATCAATGAGCCATCACAAACAACCCGAACGCCGCACCTTTTTGCAGGACCGTTTGGAAATTTTAATAAAAAGACAAAAATCAGGAAAGGCCTCTTTTAACGAACTTACCGAACTCGATTATATTGTAAATTCTGATCCTGAAATAAGAAAAAGGATCATTATGGAAAATATGTTGATGGATGATATGGCCGATTTTACAGGGCCTCCTCAACCTCCGGAAAAAGAAGAAGCTTTTCAACCCTTACCCGAAAAACCTGTCAGTTTATTAAAGCGGATAAAATCATTACTTTCAAATATTTTTAATCTGCTGCTGTCTGTCTTAAAAAATGATAATCTGTCAACATCGCCTAAGCAAATAATACTCTTGTAATAGGTGATTTAATATATTTTAAGACCAGCCAAACAATTTCCTGTTTCTGGTCTTTACAAAGTAATTTTAACTTTGTTATTGTAATCCGTTCCTCAAAATTTACACTCATGAAAAAAGTTCTCCTAATGATGGCATTTGTTGCCTTTACTGCATTTGCTTACGCTCAAAGTGTTGACCTTCGTCGTAAAATTGAAGTTTCGGGAACTGCCGAGCAGGAAGTTACTCCTGATATTATTAACGTTTCTATTTCTTTACAGGAGTACATCGACGGAAAAAATAAAGTAACAATTGATCAGCTGGAAAATCAACTGGAAACTGCCGTGAAAAATGCAGGAGTCACTAAAGACGATTTCACCATTAACAATTTATCTGCCTACAACAATACTTATCAAAAAAAGAAGAATCCCGATTTCCTGGC
>JABDEQ010000154.1 GCA_013286985.1 Bacteroidota bacterium
TACCAGTATACAGGATGTTGGCCGTGTGCTGGATATGCCGTTATCTGATGTAAACGCCATTAAAAAACTGGTTCCTGATACTTTGGGCATCACTCTGAGAGATGCTATTGAACAGGTTCCGGAGCTGAAAGATATATTAAAGGGGAACGACCTGAAGGCCCAGGTATTGCGCGAAGCCGAGAAACTGGAAGGCTCGGTGCGTAATACAGGCGTGCACGCTGCAGGTATTATTATTGCCCCTTACGATTTAACAGATATTGTACCCGTTGCCGTTGCCAAAGATTCTGACCTGTTGGTTACCCAATATGACGGCCGTGTAATTGAAGATGCAGGTGTAATTAAGATGGATTTTTTGGGACTGAAAACCCTTACCATTTTAAAGGATGCCCTGCGCCTCATTAAACAAAACCATGGAGTAGTTATTGATATTGATTACATCCCGCTGGATGACCTGAAAACGTTTGAGCTTTACCAACGTGGCGATACTAACGGAACCTTTCAGTTTGAAAGTGACGGTATGCAAATGTACCTGCGCGATTTAAAGCCCGATAAGTTTGAGGATTTGATTGCCATGAACGCCCTTTACCGTCCGGGACCTATAGAGTACATCCCGAGCTTTATTAAGCGTAAACATGGTGTTGAACCGGTAGCGTTCGATTTACCCGATATGGAGGAATACCTGGGCGAAACCTATGGTATTACCGTGTACCAGGAACAGGTGATGCTTTTGTCGCAAAAGCTGGCAGGCTTTAGTAAAGGCGATGCCGACGTGCTGCGTAAAGCAATGGGTAAAAAGCAAATTGAGGTACTAAACAAAATGGAGTCCCAGTTTATGGATGGTGCCGCTGCTAAAGGTCACCCTAAAGATAAACTCACTAAAATTTGGACCGACTGGAAGGCTTTTGCCCAGTACGCTTTCAATAAATCGCACTCAACCTGTTATGCCTTTGTGGCTTACCAAACGGCCTACCTGAAGGCTCATTACCCATCTGAGTACATGGCAGCGGTTTTAAACAACCAGAACAACATGGAAAAGATTACCTTTTTTATGGAAGAATGCCGCCGAATGGGTGTGGAGGTTTTGGGGCCCGATATTAACGAAAGTGATATGTCTTTCGCGGTAAACAAACGAGGACAGGTGCGTTTCGGGCTTACAGGTGTAAAGGGTGTAGGCGATAAAGCTGTTGAAAGTATTATTGAAGAGCGCAATGAACGCGGTCCGTATAAATCAGTTTATGATTTTGCCCAGCGCAGCAATACCCGGAGTGTTAACCGTAAAGCGTATGAGAATTTGGTTTATGGGGGCGGGTTTGATGAGTTTGGCCTTAACCGTGCCCAGTTTTTTGCCAAAACAGAAAATGGTGTATTAACCGGTATAGAACGCCTGATTAAATATGCCAACGACTATCAGAATGTACAAAGCAGCTCACAATCGTCATTATTTGGTGGAGGAGTTGCATCGTATGTACCCGAACCGGCTATGCCCGAGTCAGAAGAATGGGCACTGATAGAAAAGCTGAAATACGAAAAGGAAGTAATCGGCATCTACCTAACCGGTCACCCGTTAGATAATTACAAGGTGGAGCTGGAAAGATACTGCAATACCAATATCAGCGACCTGAAGATGATGCAGAAAGCCCGCTCGGGCGAAGGTGGCGAGGAGATTATGACGGCCTTTGCCAACCTGCGCAGGCGCGGCGAAATTTGTATCGGTGGCCTGGTATCAACCGTGCAGCATAAAATGACCAAAACGGGTAAGCCATTCGGCACCTTTGTTTTGGAAGATTACAATGAATCGTACGAGTTTGCTTTATTTGGCGATGACTATGTAAAGTTCCGCAACCTGCTGGTAAGTGGTTACTTTTTGCATTTGAAAGGCATTATTGAGGAAAAATTCAGGCAGAAAGATAACTGGGACATGAAGATAATGACCATGAGCCTGCTATCAGAAATGCGCGACCGGCTTACTAAATCGCTCACCGTTTGTTTGGAGCTGAATAATTTGAACAGTCAGCTATTGGATAATATTCAGGAACTCATCAATACCAATAACCAAAAGTACCCGGTAAAAAACTGCACGCTGCGCTTTATGATTAAAGACCGGGACGACAACCTGCTGGTTGAACTCCCCTCAAAAAACTTTAAAGTCAATCCCAGCGACGATTTAATGGCCGAAATTTACAGCTTGACTAATGTACAACCGGTGTTGAATTGATGGGGATTTTCTCCCAACGTCATTGACGGGGCGCAATTAATCTGCCTGTATTTCCGTTTCTTCCGGTCCTTCCACCGGTATCTGATAAGGTATAAATAGCAATATCACCGCTACTCCCTGCACTACCAACTGCGCCAGCGACAAATACAACGCATTACTTAGTTTCGATTTTAATAAAACAGGTAAAGCAACAGCAGCTGCCGCAATACTAAGCAGCAGCAAAGCCAACAATGCCCATCTTACCCAACTATAACCATTTCTTACCAGGTATGCAGCGCCCATCAGCAATATAATGGATAAAAGCGTAGCATCCATATCCATCGATCCGCGGTTACTGAATAAAAAATAACCGACAACAGTTAACACTGCCGATAGCCTGAGCAGGTTGGATGATTTATTAGCGTTTGGATGCATGGGATACGATAAATATTTCGCCGCGAAATTAATTATAATTACCATAACTGAAAGTGTTTTGTCCGTTCGCGCGGAGATACGGCAACTTTGGACGAACGGACAAAAAGCATAGAGCAGAAAGCTAAAAGCTGAAAGTCTTACCGCGCCCACGTTGGCGTTGTCACCAACATGCACTAGAAAGCTTTTTGGAACAAAACCATATTCAATTCAACCTAACCCTCGCAGTATCCTTATTCGCAACATCGTGAAAGGGATTAGACGCATTGATGCCATCCTTCT
>JABDEQ010000155.1:0-405 GCA_013286985.1 Bacteroidota bacterium
TGGCGGCTCTGTATCGGTCAATCATGGCCAATCCTTCGTCAATAACCTGACTGAAACCCACAACGCCTGCATTCAGGTTTAATTTATCGGTAAGTTTTTCAAAGTCATCAAACGCGGGTATAATGCGGATAAGTGCGGGGCAGCTATTGGCAATTTTGGCAACTTTTCGCAACAAAAAAGGATTACCAACCAAAATGGTTTTCGCCGCCGAATCGTTCAGGATATATTCAATTTCGGTTTCCGAAAGTGTAGGATATATGGAGGTGTTTACAGCGCCCAATTGCTGTAAAGCCTGGTCGTAGTAAACATAATCGGGACCGTTTTCAATGATCAGGGCCAGGTGATCATCTTTTTTTATACCTATTTCAAGAAACCAGGCCGAAATAGCATCGATTTTTGCCAGTG
>JABDEQ010000155.1:415-2898 GCA_013286985.1 Bacteroidota bacterium
AAATAAAATCTCAAATCTCAAATCTTAAATCTCAAAAATGGTAACTGTAACTGATTTCAACCCAAACGTTATTTACCTTATGGGTCATAAAAGTGTGGGTATCCGGGTGGATGTTTTTTACCACATTCCTTATTAACGACGGAATGGTTGATTGGTCAGTTGCAGTGCTCATTAAAGTTTAATCAGGTTTTATATTAGCTAACAAAGCTAATTCTATTTTTTAAAAATTGAAAGTGTTATTAAAACACATATCTGTTTGATTTTATTGTTGTTTATTAACTACATTTACATCATAATTACTTTCATTACATATCAAATACGGATTACCAAAAATCCGGCCTGCTAACAGGTTATACAAACGCTGGTTTTAACCGGTGATTGCTTGTATTTGCCTTTCTCAAATAATCATTTAATGAATATTAGCTTATAAATTGAGCTGAACATGCGTATAATTTGCATGTCCCCGCTCTGTCAATCTTAAAATAATGGAAACTAAATCCAATAAAACAATAGTATTAGAATGTTACCGGAAAATAATCCGCGATCTTGATCTTTCATTGGTTGATGAATATATAAGGGGCGATTATATTCAGCATAGTCCAACTGTAAAAGACGGAAAAGCTGGGCTGCTGGAAATGCTTGAATTTTTAAAAACGCTACCACAACCGGCGGAACGCGGGCCATCGCCAATTATCAGGACGATAGCTGATGGCGATTTTGTTGCCGTTCACCTGGATATCAAATTTATGGGCAGGAGGATGGCCGTAATTGATTTGTTTCGATTGCAAGATGGTTTTATTGCTGAACACTGGGATGCCGGCCAGGCGCAACAGGAACAAGCAGACGGCTTTATTACAATGACCAATGGGATTTCTGTAATAGATGAAAGAGCAGATCAGGAAGTGAATAAAAAGTTAATAGATAAATTTTATCAGGAAATATTGGAAAATGGACGGCCAATGGAAACTGATAAATACATCACTGAAAATTATTTGGATCACGACCCTGATGGTAAGTTGTTAAAAATATCAGATTACAATGTTAAAATTCATCGCTTAGTTGCAGAAGGGGATTTTGTTATGGCGCAATGTGAATTTATTAACTCAATAAATAGATATGCCCATTACGACATGTTCAGAATTGAGGGTGATAAAATTGCGGAACACTGGTGCGTTGAGCAGGAAGTGCCACTTACTATGGCGCATACAAATGGTATGTTTTAAAACAAAAGAGGCGCTGTACAAGCGCCTCTTTTTGTTAAATAATATAAAGGTGTTGTCTCAATTATAATTACCGCAAGTTTGTCCCCAGCCTTCCAGTGGTGAGCATTGGGAAGTATAGCCTTCTATACAACTCACATAAGCGGAGTACGAAGCAGTGAAATGACCACAATTAGGATCACATTCGGCCCATACTGTGTTGCAGTTAACGCCGCCGCCGGCCTTAATTTTTGCTAATTCATTGCGGGTTAAAGCAGATTGCTTAAGATCTTTTGAATTTTTCATGTCTGTTGAGGTTTAGTTAATGTTATTAAATATAAACTTATAGTTTATCTTATTAAAAAACAACAATAAGTATGAAAAATTTATAGAATATTTTAGAAAGAGTATTTAAAAGTTGAAGAATCGGGTATAAAAAAAGAGATGTCAATGACATCTCTTTTTTTATATTGTATTTACCTAATAACTATTTATACGGAGAAACTTTCTCCACAGCCACAGGTACGGCTTGCGTTAGGATTATGGAAATTAAATCCTTTGCCATTTAAACCATCAGAAAAATCAAGTTCGGTACCGGCAAGGTAAAGGAATGATTTCATATCCAATGCTATGCGAACGCCTTGATCTTCAAAAAACTGGTCGCCCTTTTTAATTTCGTTATCAAAGTCCAGGTTGTATGATAAGCCTGAACAACCACCGCCCTGCACAGAAACACGCAGGAAATAAGAAGCATCAAGCTCCGAATCCTGTATCAGGTGTTCTATCTTATTTTTTGCTTTATCAGTTACAGTTACCATTTTTGAGATTTAAGATTTGAGATTTGAGATTTTATTTTCAAATAGCCTAATTTCAAATCAGTTAACAAAAGCGTTAGGATACAAGTATCTCAATACTCATATCTAACATCCCACATCTGATTAGTGATGTACTTTTTCGCTTTCAATTGGCGCTAAGCCATTTTTAACGCGATAATCATTAATAGCTGCTTTAATAGCATCTTCTGCTAATACCGAGCAGTGTATTTTAACCGGTGGCAACGCTAATTCTTCAACAATATCCATGTTGTCAATTTTCATTGCATCGTCAATGCTTTTACCTTTAAGCCACTCTGTAGCTAATGATGATGAAGCAATTGCTGATCCGCAACCAAATGTTTTGAATTTAGCGTCAGTAATCACATTGTTATCATCAACCTGAATCTGCAGGCGCATAACGTCGCCGCATTCAGGTGCACCAACTAAACCTGTTCCTACTTTGTGGCTG
>JABDEQ010000156.1 GCA_013286985.1 Bacteroidota bacterium
ACGAAAAAGGTAAAACAGGTACTGGTGATCTATCTGACGAAAAAGGTAAAACTGGAACTGGTGACCTATCAGACGAAAAAGGTAAAACAGGAACTGGCGATTTATCAGACGAAAAAGGTAAAACAGGTACTGGTGACTTAACAAACGGAGACAGCAAAACCGGAACTGGTGACTTATCTGACGAAAAAGGTAAAACAGGTACTGGTGATTTAACAAACGGAGACCGTAAAACTGGTACTGGCGACTTTAATTAATTAAAATTGATGAACAATAGCTTAAAATATTGAAAAGCTGCCTGGTATGGCGGCTTTTTTTATATCCTCTTATCCCTATCTTTCCTAAAAACAAATTTATCTTTGCTTCAAAATCATAATTATGGAGCAAATAAAGCAATATGTTGAGCAGCACAAACAAAGATTACTGGATGAATTGTTTGATCTTCTTCGTTTCCCTTCAGTTAGCGCTGACCCAAAATATAAACAGGATATCTTAAAAACTGCAGATTTCGTAGCGCAAAAATTTCGCGATGCGGGTGCAGATAAAGTTGAAGTATGTGAAACCGTCGGCAACCCTATTGTATATGGCGAAAAAATAATTGATGCTTCATTGCCTACTGTTCTTGTATATGGTCACTACGACGTGCAACCTCCCGATCCTTTGGAATTATGGAAGACCCCGCCATTTGAACCTACCGTACGCGACGGTAAAATATATGCCCGCGGCGCTTGCGATGATAAAGGTCAATTTTATATGCACGTAAAAGCATTCGAATTAATGATGCATACGAACACCTTGCCCTGCAATATAAAATTCATGATAGAAGGCGAAGAAGAAGTAGGATCATCGAACCTGAGCATATTTGTAAAGGAGAATAAGGAGCGTTTAAAAGCCGATGTAGTGTTAATATCTGATACCTCAATGATCAGCATGGAAAACCCCTCACTTGAAACCGGCTTGCGTGGTTTGTCATATCTGGAAGTTGAAGTAACCGGCCCTAATCGTGATTTGCACTCTGGTGTTTACGGCGGTGCAGTAGCGAATCCTGCCACCATCCTCGCAAAAATGATTGCTTCTATGCACGACGAAAATAACCACATCACCATACCTGGCTTTTATGACAAGGTGATTGATTTGACTAATGCCGAGCGTAAAGCACTAAATGACGCCCCTTATAACGAAACTGAGTATAAAAAAGATCTTGAAATTGACGAGTTATGGGGCGAAAAAGGCTACACTACGTTTGAGCGCACAGGCACCCGCCCTACCCTGGAGGTAAACGGCATTTGGGGTGGCTATATTGGTGAAGGTGCTAAAACAGTTCTACCTTCAAAGGCATTCGCAAAAATTTCGATGAGATTGGTACCTAGCCAAACTTCAGAAGAAATAACCAAACTGTTTACTGATCATTTTAAAAAAATAGCTCCCAAATCTGTCAAAGTTAAAGTTACCCCTCACCACGGAGGCGAGCCGGTGGTTACGCCAACTGATAGCGTTGCCTATCGGGCTGCACAAAAAGCCATTGCTGAATCGTTTGGAAAAGATCCGATTCCAACACGAGGCGGCGGCAGTATTCCAATTGTTGCATTATTTGAAGCCGAACTGGGGATAAAAACCGTTTTGATGGGGTTTGGCTTGGACAGCGATGCGTTACACTCGCCAAATGAAAAATACGACATCTTTAATTACTATAAAGGAATTGAAACCATACCACTCTTCCATAAGTACTTTGCGGAGCTTTCAAAATAATTCTATCTGAATTAAGATTTACAGAATTTGAGGATTTTCAAAATTACCGGTGGAAATTCTGTTAATTCTCAAATTCTGTTAATTCTGATTCAGACAGTTACCCGCTCGCATTTTGCCAAAAAGGCTTCATCGGCATCTGCGCCAATACCTACGGCATCATCAATAGCTAACTTATAGCCATCGTAAACAGCGCCGCCAATGCAAGGGTCTTCCAAATGACCCAATTTGCATGTATCCATGTCATAAAATACAATATTTGGGCTTGCATATACGAAGTGAAGTTTTGCGCTCAAGGCTATTCTGCTTTCCAACATCCCCCCCATCATACAGGCTATGCCTTTCTCCGCAGCTAAGTCGTGGATTTTTTTTGCTTCAAATATCCCACCCGACTTAGCCATTTTTATGTTGATATAGTGACATGAGCCGCTATTGATCTGTTTCCTGGCATCATGATGATTATACACACTTTCGTCGGCCATGATTTTTACCGGCGAAAGCTTCATCAACTCAGGCAACCGATCGTCGTACCAGGTGCGCATAGGTTGTTCACAAAACTCTATATCATATTTACCCATCGCCTGCAAGGCAAAAACAGCATCGTCAAAACCCCATCCCTGGTTGGCGTCAATCCGTATCTTTAATTCGTCTCCGATAGTTTCGCGGATCATTTTAATACGTTCCACATCTTCTATTGCATTTTTCCCCAATTTCACTTTTAAAATTCGCGCACCTGATTCTTTAAAAGTCAAAGCTTTTGCAGCCATAACATCAGGAGAAGCTATGCCAATCGTAATATCCGATTCGATTACCCGTTTCGTTCCGCCCAGAAATTTATATAACGGCAATGAGGCTGATTTTGCTGCAATATCATAAAGTGCTATATCAAAAGCGCTCTTTATAGTCGTGTTACCGGCTGTAAAGTCATTTAGTTGTTTTAACCGGCCTGAGATATCGAGTGCATTCTTTCCTATCCACAACTTCGCAAATTCACGAGCCATTATTAAACAGGTATCCTGTTTTTCGCCTACAATCATTGGAAAAGCAGAGCACTCTCCCACTCCATAAAATCCTGCATCCGTGTGTACCCTGATAAACACATTTTGCGCGTGATCAAGCGTGCCTGTAGCAATTGTAAAAGGCTCCATTG
>JABDEQ010000157.1 GCA_013286985.1 Bacteroidota bacterium
GAAGAATTTTTAGATATGAAAACCTGGTTCGTAAAGCAGGATTCAATAGTAAGGCAAATATGGGGCAATGCCGATACAGCCTTGTTTATTTTTGCCGGTGCCGCAGCCGAATTTGCACTGAACAAAGCGGTAGATTGGCTTTACTTTACCGGCCGGCTTCCAGCCGACCCGCTGGGTCGTCTGTTTTCAACAGTAACCTATGCCCGCATGATCATTTTTTCGGAAGAGGAAGCGGCACTGAAAGCAATTGATCAAATTACGGACATTCATAAAGGCGTTGAACAAAACCGCGGCGCGAAAATACCCGATTGGGCCTATCGGGATGTATTATTTTTGTTGATCGATTACTCCATCCGCTCATTTGAATTGCTGGAAAGAAAACTTACCGCGATAGAAAAGGAAGAGGTTTTCAACGTTTTTTACCGGGTGGGTATACGGATGCACCTTAAAGAATTACCCGAAAACTATACCGACTGGCTTCAAACACGCGATGAACATCTCCAAAAAAACCTTGCTTTCAGCACCTACACTGCTGATTTGTATAAACAATACAAAATACACCTGGGTACAATAAGGTTTATTATTTTAAAACAGATTCAACTCAAGCTTGTACCCGGCAGGGTAAAACAATTGCTTCCTGTTAAAAAAACAAGCTGGATAAAACCTGCTTTGCTATGTTATAAACTTTTAAGAAGCCTGAAAATAGAAAAGGTTTTTAAAAATGCACTATTGCCAGCCGCCTATAAGGCGCAAATAGCCGAATTGGATATTAAATAACAGAGGGGTTTTATAAGGAGGGGTTTTATACCCGGCTTAAATGCATAACATGTAAGCCGGGTTAATTAGACACTTATTTGAGTTTTATTCAATACCTATAAATTATTGTGGAAACCAATATGGTTCAATACTCAAATAAAAGAGGTTTAAAGCCTACCAGCCAGAACCTTTTTTTGCATTGCCATTTTTGATGTGCTCTTCGGCAGTTGCTTTGCCCATAATTGCAGCCATTTTGTTGCCAGCGCCATCTGTACCTGTTGCAATGTACCTGCCTGATTTTATGTCGATAACCGGATCAACCATTGGTACATTTTTGGTTTTTGTTTTTACTGAATAAGCAGTAATGCCACTTGTTGTTGCCATGATAAGTTTGTTTTTTTTAAGTTTAACCCTTTAGCCGGGCAATTGTTTTTATAAATTGATGTTAATTGTCCCCTTTAAGACAGACTCAAAGGGCAGGCAAGATATGTAATAATGCGTAACAAACAAATATTAGCTGTAATAGTGCTGTGTATAGTTGTTAACATTAACTAAACATGCCGTTGTTATTAACATATTTCCAAACAAACAGCCGGTTTAAAAGGTTAAGGTATTGCACGCTTTAATAAATTCAAATATGCATATTTGTAAGTGTTGTTGTAAAGTGTTAGCTTAACAACAGTAAACTTAAAAGCAATTAAACTATAATAAACACCCATTACTCATCATGAAAAACAGAGATTCGAGCATCCTCTACCTCGTATTAGGCATTTATTCATTAATGGTTAGCTGGTATTACAACCATAGCCTTATTGTTCTGTTAATATCCTACATCTTTTGGCCGCTGTATCTTATTTATGAGCTGCTCATTGGCCACCTATCGCACGGTATGTGGAAAACTATACCATTATCATACTTTAAATAAACATCATTTTACGTTAATGCGCGCTTTATTACCTCTATTAAACCGGCAAACTGTTTAATAAAACAAGGCCCTTACAGGTATAAATTCATGCTGTTGGGCCCAATTGTTAAAATATGTAAAAAAAGCAACGCGCATTATATTAATATTGGGTAAAAGTCGTTCTTTTGCTAAATAATCATATATGAAGAAAATTTCACTTATTGCTACTTTAATATTGGCGGTTTTATTACTGCAAAATTGTAAAAAAGATACGGCTACGGCTACCACTACCTCTACGGAGCCAATGATTGCCATAATTAATGATACTACCTGGATAGCTTCTAAAGATTCTGTAACTGCTGCTATTGTTTTTAACTCAGCTACGCAAACCAAAGTACTTACCTGCCAGGGTACTTCGAATAACAAACAGATAAATTTATATGTAACGCAGCATGGCATGACCAATACCACTGGTTTCCCGCTAAATACGTTCAATATAAACACCACAACCGACAATCAAATGTCATACTGGGTTCCGCAAAGAAATTCGCAGGGAGTTGTAGTTTTGGCGCCACTGGGGTCTACCAGTCCTGGCGGCGGTACACTAACCGTTACTACAATAGATTCAGTTAAAAAAGTAATTAGTGGCACTTTCTCTTTTAGCACGATACTAAATCACTACGATAATAATGGTAATATCACATCTATAACCAGTACCAATATTCAGGCAGGCGGCTTCAATAATGTTCCGTATACGCTGACAAGCAATTAATTATAGTCGACAAGAAATTTATAGACCGGGGGAAGCAATTCTTCCGGTTTTTTTTTAAATCCCCAACCGTTGCTCTCAGTTTTTATTATGAATTCTTGACTGTTGCTTTCTCACCTCAATTACTAATCACTAAACTCCAACCACTAATCTCCAAATTATTACCTTTGCCAAAATTTAATATAGAATGCCTGTAAAAAATAAAGCTGTTTTTTTAGATCGTGATGGAGTGCTCAACCAGGAAATGGGCGATTATGTACGCCGGATAGAAGATTTTCATATCCTCGATAATTTTGATGCCCTTAAAACTTTACAGGATAAAGGTTATTTACTGCTTGTAGCCACCAACCAGGGAGGTTTAGCCAAAGGCTGGTATACCGAAGAGGAGCTGGCTAAAATGCATAAGGCTCTTAAAGAAACCTATCACCAACACGGTGTAAAAATAACCGATTTC
>JABDEQ010000158.1 GCA_013286985.1 Bacteroidota bacterium
ATGCATTACTTCAGCCGGAGATCATTCAAGCTGGCATTTACCTTCTGTTTATTTTATCAACCAGCTATCGGCAACTAGTCCAATAACACTACCGGCAGATATTCCATCAACTTCTGCGCCTAATTTGGTGGCTCAAGGCTTTTTCTTTACTAACCTACATGATTTCGGGTCTCCTAATAATTCTCTTGCTACAGCAAATCACCTCTTTATCAAAAGACAAAGAACAGCTTATGGCTACGGTACTATAGGCACCAATAGTTTTAAAAGGGGCTTTATGATTACTGTTCGTCTTGATGACCCGGATATTGACCCGACGAAGATAAGCGCATTTTACGTTGTAGCTGTTACTGATAGTTTTAAATTGACTGACCCCGCTTTCATCTTTTGTCATCAAAAATAATAACGCTGGCGTAAATAACCGGACAAAAAAATTCACATCTGAAACCTTTTTAAAATGGATCTGCAACAATTAGCCACCGACCTGAAAAAAAAGGTAAGCAACCAACAGCTTACACTGGATAATTCTGTTATTAAGCAGGATACTTTTGCCAGCCTGCTCACCTTTTTCAGCAATAATACTATTTCATTAACAGGTATTACCGATCCTGATAAACAGATCAGTGTTTCGGGCAAGGTTTTAACTATTACGGGTAGCGAAAGCTTATTTAGTTTATCAATAAACGTTACCATAACCCTTACCCAGCAGGATGATGACACGTTAAATAGTAACTATGCTACTTCGTTTGCCGGTATTAAGTTCAGCGATTTAACCAACTGGGGTATTTTACCTGCGAATGCATTTGGCACATACACTCCGCCGGGATTAGGGTTCGATACTGTTTCTATGACTGTGGTATCCGATTCTAAACAACTTGTTCAGAATTGGGCCGCTATCAACTCCCAAAATACCTTATCGCTTGTTGGCAGTATCGGTTTAAACCTTACCAATATTGGTTTCGGCATTCAGCGTTCGCCTAACCCTTTAAGCGGCGGTTATGATATATCTTTTTCATTGACAGGTACATTTAAACTGGGTGATACAAACCTTACTGTAAGTGCATTAGTGCCTGTTGGTTCCGGAGCCACACAGGGGCAATGGAATGTAACCTTATCATCAACCAGCACCCTTGCTGATGGCATAGCCGATCTTACGCAAATAGTTTTCGGCAACAATTTATTTGCCAGCCTGCCGCCTGGTTTTCAGGATGCTTTGAGCTTTAGCATCAACAAATTGCTCATTGTATTTTCGCCGGCAGGCGGGGGCGTTAAGTTTGTTCAGATAGCTATAGCCCGGCCGGCAGATAAACCGTGGGAGGTAGTAAGCGGCTTCACTATTACCGGCGCCGGCGCCACGTTTACGCTAACCAAGGCAAATACAAGCTTTGCATTAAGTACCAGCGTTTTTGGCAAGTTTTTGATAGGACAGCCATCGGCCCCCACAAAAGCTTACCTGGACGTATTCCTAAATATTCCTTCGGGGCAAAACGACTGGCTGGCGCAGATCAGCGGATCAATTGAAAATAACAGTATTACCGATGTATTTTCATCCTTACCGGCTTCCGGCGGGCAATCATTACCGGCATTCCCAATTGGGCTTCAACTGCAACAGATAACGCTTGATTATCTCAACATAACCTACAGCCCATCGTCAAAAACACTTACCGAAATAAGCTTTAGTGTTACCAGCATTTTGGAGCTCAATATTTTTGATTTATTCAAAATTCAAAACCCATATACTGCGCTCGATATTAAAAACCCTACTTTAAGCACACAACGTACCCTTACCGGTAATGTAGGCGGCATACTGGAAGTTGCGGGTGTCCCTTTTAACTTGCTGGCAAATAAACCAACAGCAGGTTTGGGTTGGACCTTTTCTGCAGCAATGCAGCCGGGCTCAACCATTGCCATTTTAGACCTTGTAAAATACTTCTTAAAAACACTCAACATCACCAGCCTACCCGATTGGGTTAATAAGGCATCGCTTGATATTTCGGGCATCATGGTATCCATGTATGTACCGGCAGCAGGTGAAACCGATCAGAATAAAAAATATCATGTTGAGGGTACCGTTCAATGGGCGCTCAATGTAAATAGTTTTGTATTGCCCGAGCTCACTGCAACAGTGATGATGGATTATGTAAACGGCAATGCCACCGGAAATATCGCTGTTGCAGCCATATTTTTAGGTCTTCCGTTTAAAGTAGGATACAAATTTGGCTCACCGAATACCGAAGTTTATTTAGAATGGTTGGGCATACAAGCCGATTACAAGCACGATGCCGACAAAAATACCGACACCATTTTGATCACCTTCGCCGATATGTCGCTCGGTGAAATTATTACCCATTTAATTGCATCATTTGATCCCGAGTTCTCATTGTCTGCTCCATGGGATGGCCTTAACTCCATCAACCTGAGTGGCTTGTCACTAAAATATACAAGAAACATTGCCGACGAAACAAAAAACTCAATCGTAATTACTTATCAATCGTCTATCAACCTGGTGTTTCTTGAAATTGATCAGCTCACACTTACCAAAGATGAAACAGGGGTATTTCTTGGTTTTCAGGGTAAATTCCTTGGCTTCCCTATTACCTCTACCTCGCCCAATAAAGATGCGCAGAAACTGGCCGGCAAAGGATCAGATGTACGCGACTTGGGCAGCATACCAACCCCTGGATTGGGCACCCAATACTTCGATCTCGACTATCTCGGTCTAGGCCAAAAGGTTGAGCTTTACCCATTTCAGGATCTTAAAACCGTTGACCAGGCGCTTACCAGTTTAAAAAATGTTTTCAAAGATCCGGTTAAACCGGCACCGAATTGCAGCTCGCGGATAGCATCCGGCAGTTTTAATTCAATTTGGTAAACACCTGTTGA
>JABDEQ010000159.1 GCA_013286985.1 Bacteroidota bacterium
TTTTTACATTAACCTTTTCCGCTTTGTACCCGCCAACGGGTGGGGTAGTAGCCACAATATTTATTGAGGGTAGGGTATAGTGCCCTTCCTTATATGGAAATACGATATAATAGAAGGTAAGGCCCGCATATTTATTGCCATTTATGGTGAACATGCCCGGTACCGTTTTATCAAAAGGCATAATAAAAGCATTGGGTATTTGAAAGTTATCAAACTCCAGCGGGGCAGTGTACCACGTGGCCGTTAGCACATTAATGGTCACCTTAAAGGGCTGTTGCGCGTAAACCGTGCTGCGGTCCATTTGCGTTTGCACAAAACACTTCACCTGTGCTTTCGCTGTCAAAGCAACACACATCAACAAAACAATCAGGGTCTGCTTCTTTACCACGGCGTTTTGCTCCTTTCTGTCTTTTTGTAATAAAGCTTCTCCTGTAGCAAAAAACGTTTGTGCAAAAATTCAGCAGGATCAGCTTCCGCTTTTCTCAATAAAATATTGCTGGCTAATTCGCCACTTTTGTCTTTTGGCGGTGTCGTTCCGGGGTTTTTAGCTTCTTTAGCTTTGCGGATATTGGTTGCAACTTCGTCAGACGTACGGTTGCCGAATGTTGGCAGGTTTTTTACCCTCGTATCCGAACTCAATTGCTCATCATCCGATACGGGCTTATGCTCTTTTAAGGGATTGTTTTTATGATTCTTTTTTGTGGCGATGTCTTTATCGCGGGTTGTTTTACTGATTGATTTTTGACCATAACGAGTAATAGAATCCGTTTGTTTTTTAATGGCTTTTGTAGCAGCAAGGCTATTGTTAACCACAGTTTTTAAAGTAGAATCAAGAGTTATCGCTTTTCTAAATGCATCCTCGGCGGCATCATATCGTCCCTGTTTGGCAAGAGCGAGGCCCATGTTATAATTACCCGCGGCGGTTGAGTCGAGCGCAAACAGATCAGCAGCGGCAGCATAGTTCCTGGCTTTAAAATAGGCAACGGCTTTATGTTTATCATCCTCAAAACGATCTGCCGCATCAGCATATTTACCGGCATTTTCCAGCAGCTGTCCCTGGTAGTTCTTACTGTACCACCAATCAGGATTTTTAGATTTAAGACCGCATGATGATAGTAATAACGTGCTGAAAAGTAGTAAGCACCATTGAATAGTCCAACCCCGCCTGAACCAAAATGCTGTTATGAACAGTGCGGGGAAAATCATCAAATAGCCCATATCGTCCCACTCTTTAGCATCCTTTTTCTTTTCCGATTCAAAATATAATTTCTTACTTACCCGTCCGGCAATGGCCTTAACGTCAGAATTATCAAGCGTTAAGGGTGTAATAGTGACTTTTGCATTTTGCGAGAGGTTTTGTATTACCGCCGGATCTTGTTTCGAAATTACTCTCGGATACCCGGGAATAGGAGCGCCGTTGGGTGTAGAGACCAGCAGAATCTCTAGCCGGTGTATTGAATTGGTAACCCAGGTACTTAGGAGCGCCGCTTCATCATTATCAATAGCATCGGTAATTAACAGCACAGTGCTTGGTGCGGTTACGTGTTTCATCAGCGTATCAATTTGCTGCAATAAAACTGCTGTATTAGTGCCCTGCACAGGCATAATGCGATTTGAAAGACTTTGGGCATGAAATTTGATGATCTTGTAATCGCTGGTAAAAGGTAAAACCGGGTGCGCCGTGCCGGCAAAAGCTATTAAACCGGCCCTCGTCCGCGGATTAGCATCCAAAAAATCATTGATTTTAAATTTAGCACGTTCAATGCGGTTGGGCTGAATATCCTTTGTCATCATTGATTTTGAAAGATCGAGAGCAATTAACACCACCGCTTGTATCTTTTGTCCCGGTATTTCTTTTTTCTTCCAGGTAGGGCCGGCCAGCCCGATAATCATAGAACTTACGCCGACTATAAAGAACAATATGGGCACAACTATAGCCCAGCGACTTCCCCGGTTAAACATAAAAGGTCGCAGAGGCTTAGCAATGATCTCTTTCCATCTTCTCCGTTCTTTATTACCGATAACCAACAACAATACAATAACACCTAACGGGGCGAATAGATACAAAGCCTGGGGCCGGAGAAAATGAAACTCCTTCCAGTCTATTTTTTTGATGATATCTTTCAATTCGTCCCAGTACATCATATTCAACTGCCCTTTCTAAATAAGCTAACAGTGCCATTCAAAAGCTGGCCCACTAGTACCAGCAATACCGCAGCGGCCAGCGGATAATAGTATAGTAATACAACCGGCCTGTAAGTTTCTTCATCATAAACAACCGGGTGCAGTTTATCCAGTGTGTTGTAAACCTGTTTTAACTCTCCCTGATTCATCGCATTGAAATACTTTCCATCGGATGTATTGGCAATTTCTTTTAGCGTTTTTTCATCCAGATCATATCCACCACCGTGGCCGGCCTGTCCTATCCCTATAGTGTAAATAATGATCGAATCCCGTTTTGCTGCTTGTGCCGCATCCAGCGGAGGGATACCTTGTCCGCTATCGATACCATCGGTGAGCAATAGCATAACTTTTTGCTTAATGGTATCCTGTTTAAATATTTTGGTGCTGTAAGCTATAGCGTTGCCAATGCCAGTCATTTGCCCGGCCATGCCTACTTCTGTTTGATCCATCAGCCAGTCAACCGTTTCCAGATCAGTAGTAAAAGGTGATTGCAAATAGGCATTGCTGCCAAACATCACCAGGCCAACCTGGTCACTTTTGCGATTGCGCACAAAGCCTTTCATAATCGATTTTATGGCTTCCCAACGGCTTAGTCTTTTACCACCCACATGCCAATCGGTGGTTGCCATGCTGAATGAAATATCTGTTACGATAAGAAAACTCCTTACCGTTTTGGTTTTTTTTGCCGGCTTACCA
>JABDEQ010000160.1 GCA_013286985.1 Bacteroidota bacterium
CTATACCAAAATTACTAATTCCAATCGAAACTAAAAAGAACCATCTTTTACGTTTAAAGGGTATTCATAAATTCTGTAAGCATGCTAATCAAAAAATGACAAAATTATTTCACAAATAGCTATTAACCATCAATAATGCACTACCATCTAACAAAAAAAAATCCTAACTTGCCATTTTCTATACTAAATACTTAAGGCCATGACTGAGACGCTGGACATCAAAATCACCAAAACTAAACACTCGCGCTTGAGTGAAACAGATTTTAACAATTTACCATTTGGAAAAAACTTTACCGATCACATGTTTGTCGCCGACTACGTCGATGGCGAGTGGAAGAATTTTGAGATTATTCCTTATGGCGAAATTGGGTTGAGTCCTGCTATTTCTTCATTACATTACGGTCAATCATTTTTTGAAGGTATAAAAGCATACAAACATGCCGATGGTACAGTTTCTGTTTTCCGTCCGGATAAAAATGCTATCCGTTTTAATAAATCGGCCGAGCGTTTGTGTATGCCTACCCTGCCCGAAGAAATATTTTTACAAAGCATTGCCGCTGTTGTAGATATCGACCGCGATTGGGTACCTGCAAAAGCGAACCATGCTTTATATATAAGGCCGTTTATGTTTTCAACGGATCCGTTTTTAGGTGTTGCCCCATCGCAAACCTATAAATACATGGTACTGCTTTGCCCTGTGGGTCCTTATTTTTCAAAAACACTAAGGGTTAAAATTGAAACCCACTACACCCGCGCTGCCGAAGGCGGTATGGGTTATGCCAAATCATCGGGCAATTATGGCGGCAGTATGCTGCCGGCTAAAAAAGCTACCGAAGAAGGTTTTGACCAATTAATTTGGACAGATGCCAAAAACCACGAATACGTAGAAGAAATGGGCGCTGCCAACGTAATGTTTGTATTGGATGGTAAACTGATCACCCCATCGACCCGCGATACCATTTTAGATGGTGTTACACGCGATACTGTTTTAACCCTTGCCCGCGAATGGGGTATGCCAGTTGAAGAACGCCGCGTATCGGTTGCTGAAATTATTGAAGGCGCAAAAAACGGCAAACTACAGGACGCCTTTGGCGCCGGTACAGCCGCTACCATTGCCCCGGTTGGTTCTATCAGTCACAATGGTGAGGAATATTTCTTAATTGATCCGAAAGAAAGAGAGTTTTCTCAAAAAATATTGAAAGCACTTGATGCCATTAAATATGGTACGGTTGCCGATACCCACGGGTGGAATTATATTGTATAATTAAGGCTTTGTCATACAACAGGACGACCGGTTGCACACTTTGAAAAAGTCCTGCTGAAATACGTTCAGCAGGACTTTTTCTTATCCTTTAAACAGGTATTGATATCACTCATTATTTCTTTCAAATAGCTTCGTTTATTTATATTAGGGAAATAAAACTCTGAGTATGAAACCATCATGAGCTGCCAAATGAATAAAACGGCTCATGATAGCTTCATTGCTATTAAAAAACAAATTACGCTAATGAAAAAACTATACCTGCTATTACTTTGTGCCGCTGCTTCACCAGCTTTTTCACAAACATCATCATTAAGAGATGTAGTCAGTAAAAAAGCAGATTCCATACAGGCACAGGTAGTGGCCTGGCGCCGTGATTTTCATGAGCATCCTGAATTGGGTAACCATGAAGTGCGTACAGCTGCCATCGTAGCCAAATACCTGCAATCGCTGGGGTTAGAAGTAAAAACAGGCATAGCTACCACCGGTGTTGTTGCCATTTTAAAAGGCGGGTTTCCGGGGCCGGTAGTTGCCCTGCGATCAGAAATGGATGCCCTGCCGGTTACCGAACATACTGACGTGCCTTTTGCATCAAAAGTAACAACCATGTATCATGGGCAGGAGGTTGGCGTAATGCATGCCTGCGGGCATGATTCGCACATGGCTATGCTGATGGCTACTGCCGAAATATTAACATCCATAAAAAGTCAGCTGCATGGCACGGTAAAATTTATATTTCAGCCCGCCGAAGAAGGCCTTGATGCCGGTGAAGTTGGCGGAGCCGAAGAAATGGTAAAAGAGGATGTTCTGGAAAATCCAAAAGTTGATGTCATCTTTGGGCAGCACATTATTTCCTATATGCCGTCAGGCACTATCAATTACCGTCCGGGTGGGGCAATGGCCAGCGTAAACAGTGTGCAAATCGTAATAAAAGGCAGGTCAACCCATGGGGCGGCACCTTGGGGAGGTATTGATCCTATTGCTATATCGGCACAAATTATTACCAGCTTACAAACTATTGTGAGCCGTAATATTAACATCACCAAAAACCCTGCAGTGGTAACCATTGGCTCTATAAAAGCCGGGAATCGTTTCAATATTATTCCCGATTCAGCAATAATGCTGGGCACATTGCGGGCCTTTACTGATGCCGACGAAAAATTGCTAAAAGAACGCGTGAACGAGATCTCAACCAAAATAGCCGAGGCTGAAGGCGGCGTTGCACATATTACTTATTCAACTCATTATCCGGTTACCTATAACGATCCGGATTTAACAGCCAAAATGATGCCCTCTTTACAGCAAACTGCCGGTATTGCCAACGTAAAACTGGCAGACCCGATAACCGGGGCCGAGGACTTTAGCTTTTATGAACAAAAGGTACCGGGTCTGTTTGTGTTTTTAGGCGGACTGCCAAAAGGAGGCGATCCATTAACCGCGCCGGTAAACCATTCATCTGATTTTTATATTGATGAGGGCGCATTTCCGCTGGGTGTTAAGGCTATGTGTAACTTAACTTTAGATTATATGGCGGCTAATAGCAAATAACCTGCTACA
>JABDEQ010000161.1 GCA_013286985.1 Bacteroidota bacterium
AAGGATATTTCAGCTTATTTAAATCTGCATTATATTGTTAACATATTCGGCCGAAAAGCGATTTTTTCAGCAGGAGGAATGTTCAGGCATAAAACCAGGGATAACTTTAACGATTCCTATAACTTGCCGAATACAATAGTCAATGGCGAGCCTGAAGTTTACACTTCAATTCCTGCAGCAAAATTCATGTTTACCGGTTCGGATACCGTTAACTCTAAAGGTTCTTCTGCAACCGACCCGGGTGTTTACACCTTTGTCGAAAATATTCATGCGCTATATGGCATGGTAAAATATGAAATTACTGACCGGTTAAATTTAATAGCCGGCTTAAGGGGCGAGCATACTTATCAAAATTATTATTCGCAGCTGCCGTCGTACTTACCCGGTAAAACAGCCACAATAACCTATGTGGATTACCTGCCAAGTGTTAATATTAAGTATGCACTTACAAATGAACAGGCGCTAAGAGCATCGTATTATGAATCTATTCTACGGCCGGCATTTGCCGATCTGATCCCTTATCCCGATCCTATAGCAAATGAAGAATATTCGCATGTAGGTAACCCTTATTTACAGCACACTGTAATTAATAACTATGATTTACGGTACGAATTTTTCCCGGGAGCATTTGATGAGTTTATGTTAGGTGCATTCTATAAGCAGTTAACTAATCCTATAGAAACCGAACTTGCACAATCAACTACCGGGGCCGGAGGTTTAGCGCTTACTCCTAATAACTTTGGTAATGCCACAAATTACGGCGTTGAACTTGAAGCTAAGAAATTCTTCGGCAACATTGGTGCGTCAGTAAATTATACTTATACCAATTCTCAGATTACGACGCTAAAAACTATTACATTAAATAATATACTTACACACATAGATCAAACCAGGCCATTACAGGGGCAGGCGGCTAACATAGGCAATGCGTCTTTATTATATAAGGATCAAAAATACGGAGTTGATGCGCAATTATCATTATCATATATAGGTGAAAGGATAGCGGCTGTATCAAGTTATTATGGTTTGGATACATGGGAGCGGCCTTCTACCTTCCTCGACTTTTCGGCTCAAAAGAAGATCGGTACTCACTTTATTATTTATATAAAGGCTAATAACCTGTTAAATACACCTTACCAGCTAATTCTCAAACAGAATAATACTTATCTGTATTCAGGGTTGGCCAAATTGCCGCATCAGGAAAGCGCTGACTATACCACGTTACAGTATGATCAGTTTTATGCACGCTACAATTTAGGCATCAAATACAATTTTTAAAAACTTCAAAAACAATTAATAAAGTCAATTAATCAATTTCATCATTTTATGAAAAAACTACAAATTATTACGTTGGGCATATCACTTCTTGCACTTGCTGCATGTAGTAAAAAGAGTGATAATGCGGTGGTATCTGTACCACAAATTCAAATTGGAAAGGCAATTCCTAATACCGGAGTATTACCTGCCGGTAGCTACAAAGGCACATTGCTTGCAAATCAAACCTACACTGTAGGTGGTGATATTACCATTAATGCAGGCGATACACTTTTAATACAAAAAGGTGTTAAAATTAACATGACAAACGGTGCAAACTTTATTGTGAATGGTGATTTAGTGAGCCTTGGTACAAAAGATGCACCGGTTACTATTACAGATCCCCGCAGAACTAAAGTACCAGGAACATCTGTTTTAGGCCAGGATTCAGCTTATGTTGGTGGCTGGGGTGGTATCTATGCAGGTCCTACAAGTAAATTAGTAGTACTTAAATGGACTCACCTTGATTTTGGTGGTGCTGCTTTAAAAGCTCTTCCTTTTACAGGTGCTAATTCATTAAAAGTAGGTGCTCAATATATCCTTTATTTTACTAACCCAACCGGGGTTTTTATAATGGAAGATTCATGGATGTACGGTTCTCCTGATGATGCAACCCGTTTTTATGGTGGTTATTACAATATCATGCGTAACACTATGGAAAAATGCGGTAGCAACGGAGGCGATGGTTTCAATGCAAAAGGTAGCGCTGTTGGTAATATGGCTTACAATTTAATTATAGGTGGTGCAACAAATGGTACCAAAACAGCAAGTGACGGTACTACTGCCGGCGAATGTCAGTTTACTATGTACAATAACACCTATATAAATGATGGTTTCCGTAATAATGGTGTATTCGGTGCAAGAAGTGGTTCTGTTGAGATAGAAAACAACTCAAGAGCATTAGTTTATAACAACCTTATTGTTAACTGTGATTTTGGTGTACGTATAGCTGGTGGCCCGGCCGGTGCAAAGGTTTATCTTGCTGATACAACTTTAGTTACCGATGGTAGTGTATTATTCCCTCAAACTAAATACGGCTATAATTTTTACTATGCTGATAATGCCGCAATAGCAGGTCAATTTGTACCTACTAACGTTGCTCAGCAAGTTGTAACTCATCCTCAGTCAACTGATATTCCTAACATGGTTGCATTCTTCCAGGGATTAGGAGTTACTTATACTTTTGGTTTAGTTTATGATGGTTCTTCACTGGTTGGAAAAAACAATCCAATGTTTAACAACTTCCCATTGCCGGCAGCTGCAGGTTCATGGGTTACCCAATGCTCTGTTGATAATTATAACTTCCGTTTACAGTCTGGTTCTCCTGCTGCTGGTAAAGGAACAACTACTGCTTTTCAACCTATTACAACAGGTATTCCTCTTGATGCTAACTTTGGTTCAAGTGGTATTACGCCTCCGGGACAAGATATCGGTTGCTACCAATTAAGTGGTGCTGGTAACCAACACTAATAGGTAAACACTATTAGGTAATGCTCCTAT
>JABDEQ010000162.1:0-449 GCA_013286985.1 Bacteroidota bacterium
CTGCGTGCATTCTGCTTATTATTCATTTTTAGGAAAACATTGCCAAGGGTGTAATTTCCATTTTGGCTGTAAACGTCATTTTGCTGCTGGAGCTTTTCTAACTCCTTTACAGCTTTTGCATTGTTGCCAACCTTAAAATAGGTGTACCCCATTTGGTAGCTATCCTGGGTATTTTGCGTATGACCCTGATCCTCACCCTCAAAACGGTCATAGTATTTTGCTGCATTATCATAATCGGCCTTTGCAAAATAGGATGCAGCAATTATCCGCAGCATTTCCTTTTCATTTTGCTGATGCGTATTGTTAACTATCGGCACTGCATAGCTAATAACATCGTCATAACGGTTATCTAAAAAATATACGGCGGTAATATAATACGGGTAACTGCTTTCTAAGGAAAGGAACGGCCTCGTTATATTTTTTCTGAACGATATACAATTTACCTATAC
>JABDEQ010000162.1:459-2722 GCA_013286985.1 Bacteroidota bacterium
GCGCCAAATGATAATCCTTATTTAAATAAGCAATATAGGCGTAATAATATATGGCATCGTCGGTAAAAGGTGAGTGTGTATTCTTTACCTCGCTAAATAGCAATTGCGCATTTTTGTAATCGTTAGTAGCAAAATAAGCATAGCCTTTGCGGAACTTGTATTCTGTATTGTCGCGGCCATTTAACTCATTGGAGTTAACTTTATTGAACCATGTTAGGGCTTCCGTGTATTTTTCCTGCCTGGAATATGATCTGCCAATTTGGAAATAAGCCAGTTTTGTTAATGGGTTTTCGGGATGTTCCTTAATGAATCTAAGGAACATGCTTTCTGCATCATCATTGCCCAGTTCAAGTGCACATAAAGCTTCGTAATATTGCGAGTTTTCCTTTAGTAAGGATAGCTCCGACTCAAATTTAGGTTGAGTACTTGTTTTAAGCCTTGAATTTTCTACCAGGCGAAACTGTTCGGCAGCAGCAACATATTTACCTTTATCCAGCAGCTCGGTTGCTATATGATAGGTACGATATACCTGGAATGACGGGTTTTGCTGTGCACGGGACGAGAGAACAAAAAATACCGGAACAAGAAAAGTAATGTATTTATGTTTGGTCATAAAATATCAAACTAACAATCTGCGAAAATAGGGGAAATAGATGCGGTTCTCCACAATAGTAATTCACATGCTGTGGATAACATTTCTTAAACGATGGCAAATTGTGCGATGGTATTGGTGTGGAAAACTTTGCGCTTGTTTAAAAAGGTTTAAAACTATTTAATCAAAAAATATCCATCTTTAATATCCCTTCACTATGTCTTCACGTTTATTGTATAGTGATTTAATGAAATGATGGCTCTTATATTAAAAATATCCCGGAAATGTATTTTATGGTTAACCATAATAACGGGAAGCATTCAATTAGCATTCGGACAAAGCCAGGAGATTCTGTTAAAGAATGAACACATCAATATAAAGCCGGAACATTTCTATATAAAAAACATAACTGACGAACGGGCTGATAAGACAGCTGCTTTGTTAACAGGAAGTGGAACGTCTCCCAATAATCAGCTTGAAAAATATACGGCAGACTTTAAGGGCGGTACATTCCCGGCGGTGCAACAATTTATTGCTTTTAACGGCTTCAATATTAACAATTCAGGATTCTCTTTAATTGCCCGGTTGAAGAAATTCAGTGCTATCGAAACTGTTACCGGTAACAAGGCTCAAGGGCGTATATTATTAGTAATATCATTTGATGTAGACAGGGGCGGGGATGAAATACTGCACCTTACAGATTACAACGGCAATGCCGACTATACCCGCGGAATGGGGCCGGCCCAAAATGTTGAACCCATTTTAAGGCAAATATTGGAGAGTAGTCTTATCTATATTAATACCTGGATGAACCAGCAAGCGGAGCATAGCATTAAACTGGCAACTGCTGTAAAAGTAATTTTTACGGATTATACGGAAAAACCAGAAGGAGACACCATTTATTATAATGCTAAAAGACCATTAAGCTGGAGTGATTTTCAATCAAAAACCGGAAGCAGTAAATATGATGCTGAAGTGTTTCCTACAATAGGGTACGATGAGCAAACCGGGGTTGTTAAAGGATCTGTAGTTATCCATATTGCCATGAAAGTGAGTTTACCTAAAAGCGCCAGCTGGGTAAAAAGCGAAGGTCAGAATAGTTACGCTTTAAACCATGAACAAAGACACTTTGACATAGCTAAAATTGCCGCCATACATTTTGAACAAAAGTTAAATGAAGCACACTTGCCGGTAAACAATTACGATGGTTTGATTAATGTTGATTATCTGGATGCTTATCGCGAAATGAACGATATGCAAAAGAAATACGATGATGAAACCCGGCATGGATCGGATGAATTAGCCCAGCAAAGATGGAACGAGTTGATTGACAGGGAGCTGTCCATAGTCCATAGTCCATAGTCCATAGTCCATAGTCCATAGTCCATAGTCCATAGTCCATAGTCCATAGTCCATAGTCCATAGTCCATAGTCCATAGTCATTATGTTAAGTGGCTGAAAAAAACGGATTAGCTGGGAATGCCGACCGTTAAATTGGATGGTAAACTTTACTTCAGGCTGCGTGTAATTGCAGTTTTATAGTTTCCAATAAATCGTCAATATCAAATGGTTTTGCTATAAAAGCATTTGGGGCACCAACGCTATTACTAGGTACGTTGTGGCTTGCTGATACTAATATTATGGGTATGTTATTAGTTTCTTGTTTGGCTT
>JABDEQ010000163.1 GCA_013286985.1 Bacteroidota bacterium
TGCGTGCGTTAGGGATAAACCCTTATCCGGCAGAAGAATATAAGGTTACTGCCTTTGCGCAGGACATTACCGATAATTTTGAAAAATTTCCGGATACTTATAAACAGGTAACTCTGGCAGGCCGTATCATGACCCGCCGTATTATGGGCAGTGCTTCATTTGCCGAATTGCAGGATTCAACCGGTCGCATCCAAATTTATATTAAACGGGATGATATTTGCCCTGATGAGGACAAAACTTTATATAATACCGTATTTAAAAAACTACTGGATATAGGCGATTATATAGGTGTTAAGGGCTATGCATTTGTAACCCAAACAGCTGAGATTTCTGTTCACGTGCAGGAAATAACTGTCCTTTCTAAATCATTAAAGCCGCTTCCAGTGGTAAAACGCGAGGAAGACGGGACTACTCATGATGCATTCACTGATCCCGAGATGCGTTACCGTCAGCGTTATGTCGACCTTACTGTAAACCCTGAATTTCGACAAATATTCCTCAAGCGTACAAAAGTTATCAGCAGCATGCGCGAGTATTTTAACAAACAAGGCTGGCTGGAAGTTGAAACACCTATATTACAGCCTGTGCACGGCGGCGCAGCGGCCCGTCCGTTTGCTACGCATCACAATACATTAGATATGCCTTTGTTTTTACGTATAGCTAACGAGTTATATTTAAAACGTTTAATTGTAGCTGGTTTTGATGGGGTTTATGAATTTGGTAAAATGTTCCGGAATGAAGGGATGGATCGTACGCATAACCCTGAATTTACCAGTATGGAAATTTACGTTGCCTACAAAGATTATATCTGGATGATGGCTATGGTTGAAGAATGCCTGGAAACGGTAACACGTGCGGTTCACGGCATTCCTGTAGTACAGGTAGGCGGTAACGAAATTAACTTTGCCGGCCCGTATGAAAAGCTATCCATGTACGATTCTATTTTGAAATATACAGGTATTGATGTTTCTAAAATGGATGAAGCCGGCTTGCGTGAAACCTGCAAAGATTTAGGTATTGAAGTGAACCCTACAATGGGCAAAGGCAAGCTTATTGACGAGATTTTCGGCGCCAAAGTTGAAGCCAATCTGATACAACCAACTTATATTACCGATTATCCTATTGAAATGACCCCGCTTGCCAAAAAGCATCGTACTAAAGATGGCTTAGTTGAGCGTTTTGAGCTGTTTGTAAACGGTAAAGAAATTGCAAATGCTTATTCAGAATTAAATGACCCAATTGATCAGCGTGAGCGACTGGAAGAGCAACTGATACTGGCTGGCCGTGGTGATGATGAAGCAATGGCCATGGATGATGATTTTTTGCGCGCCCTGGAATACGGTATGCCGCCAACTTCTGGATTAGGTATAGGTATTGACCGTTTAGTGATGCTGATGACCAATCAAAGTACTATACAGGAAGTATTATTCTTCCCCCAAATGCGCCCCGAGAAAAAAGCAAAAGTGGTTACTGCTGATGATTTCGCAAACATTGGCATACCTGCCGAATGGGTACCTGTGCTAAACAAAATGGGATTTAATACCGTTGAAGAATTGAAAGCGGCTAATCCTAATAAAGTATTCAATGACCTTGGCGGAATGCGAAAAAAGTTAAAATTGGATATTACCATGCCCGTTAAAGAAGTGGTAATGGCCTGGTTTGAATAACATTATAGTAGAGACGCAAAACCTGTGTCTCTGCTTCTTCTTTCCTGTTAGTAAATAATAATTATCTGAAATACTGCCTCTTAATAACAATTTATTAACGAAAGGATAAAATACCTGAAACTTTGGTATTAAATATGTTGCCTATACTTGTAATAAACACTTATAAGTAAAGGCATGACTAATTCAATTCTTGAAATAACAGAAAACGAATACCTGATAAAACTGAACAGAAGTAATTTTAACTTATCATTTATCAGGAGTTTATTAAAAATGGTTGAGGTAGCTAATCCTTCAGATGAAAGTTCTTTCATCACTGAAAGGCATATCGCTCCAAATCAAAACCATTCTTCTGAACCGGACTATTACAGTTCAATAGAAGAGAAATAAGCAGAGACGCAATAAATTTATTATTGCGCCTCCGCTTTTATATTATTAAAACTGACGATATCCGCCCCTTACTACCTGTTGTTTATCCATCTGCGCCATCTGAGTCTTCATCATCTTTATCTGCTCACTAAGTAGTTTATTTTTATCATCCTTGGTTGCTTCCTGAAGATACATTTGAGCTTCGCGTTTATTACGCTTAGCCATAGCAATACCGGCAAGGCTCAATTTAGCCAAAGCTGTATTGTGCGACATTTTCATGCCAAGCGTAAGCGATTTCTTAAAATATTTTTCTGACTTTAAAGGCGATTTACGCGATTCAATCAAGCCGATTAATAGATTATAATATCCGTGTTGATTTTTATTTAGTTGCTTTTCGTAATCGGTTATTTTCAACAACCATTCTTCTGCCTTTTCTGATTTTTCTTTACGCAAAAACCATTGAGCAATGATCATGTTCTCGTTAAAGAAATAGCTAAACAGCACTATTCCGCCTAAAAACAACACCAATATGCCCCATCCCCAAAAACCGAAAGCGCAAAGCGCAATGGCGGCACCCATAATCACGCAGGCAATAATTAACCTTATTAAATTTGACATCTTATGTAATACTAAATTAGTATGCAAATATCCGTTTATTTGTACGCTTAATCAACATTATAATAAA
>JABDEQ010000164.1 GCA_013286985.1 Bacteroidota bacterium
CCTATTGCAGGCTTATTGAACAATGCCGGTATTATGCCCTCCAAACCGCTCAAAAGCGCCCAGGGCTGGGACCTGACCTTTGCGACCAATCATCTCGGGGCGTTCGCCCTGACAGAGGCGCTTGCGCCACATCTGCCGGACGGGGCCAATGTTGTTTTTATCGCTTCCGCCATCGAGGACCCGGAACGCAGGCCGGCCAAAGTAATGGGGATGAAGGGCGGCCGGTTTATTTCTGTAGCGGCCAGCGCACGCGGCGAGTGGAAAGCGGGCGGTGCTAAAATGCCCGGCGTAGATGCTTACGCCACATCCAAACAATGTATCCTTGCAGCAACGTTCGCCCTCGCCCGCGAAGACCGGCGATTATATTACAATGCGATAGAGCCGGGCATCACCCGCGGAACCAGTCTTGGCGGTGAAAGTACCAATGCCTTTGTCCGTTTCCTCTTCGGCCACCTGATGTCAATACTCCCTCCTTTTTCCCATTACAGCAGTACGCCTGAAAAATCAGCAAAGGTGATTACCAAAGTATTGACAGATGATTCGGGCAGCACAGGGGTGTATTTTGACGAAAAAGGACAGCCGATGTTGGGATCCGAGCAGGTTCGCGATCCCAAATTTCAGGACCGCGTTGTCGCAGAAACCCGTACCTTGCTGGCAACAATTCAATGAGTAAACCAAATTATCATATCGGGGTGATCTCAGCCGAACAGTTCGTTGCTGAACACACATTTACCTATATCATCAAAGGCGAAATGTATCTGTATGATGGCGGCAACAGTTATGTGCTGCGGTCGGGTGAAAGCGGGCTGGCACGCAAAGACAGCCTGATCCGGTTTAAGAAGGAAATGGTCAACGATGAACTCGAAAAGGTATTTGTTTTCTTTGATGAGCAATTTCTCAAAAAATTTCAGGCCAAACATCATCCCGGAGTTCCAAAATCCGGATCACGCGAAACCGTTTTATTACTTCCCGCAAATAAGCTGTTGCCGGCCTACATCCAATCGTTACTGCCACACTATGACCATGGAAAAATAGCCGAAGCTTTTGCAGATGTTAAGCGCGAAGAACTGCTGCTGATCTTATTGCAGGCACAGCCAGAACTGGCAGGCCTGTTTTTTGATTACCGCACGCCGGAAAAAATAAACATCGAAGAGTTTATGAACCGCAACTACCAGTTTAATGTGAGCCTGGACCGCTTTGCGTACTTAACAGGCCGGAGTCTTTCCGCATTCAAAAGGGATTTCAAACAGGTATTTAACGATACGCCAAGCCATTGGTTAGTTCAAAGGCGATTGCAGGAAGCTTACTTCCTCATCGATAAAAAGGATCAAAAACCTGCCAAGATCTACCTGGACCTGGGTTTTGAAACGCTCCCGCATTTTTCTCATGCCTTCAAAAAACAGTTTGGGCTGGCGCCTACGGAACTGATCACTCAGAAAAGGCCGGGGCCTGCAACGAATCCCTGAAACAGTTTGCGGAAGGAACTGACAAGAATTAAAGGACTTTCGGAAGGTATGCAAACAGACCTCACAGAACCTTAAGTGGAAACCGAACCGTAAAAATGGTGCTTAAACCATTGGCTGTTCGCGAAAACAGACCAGATTTAGGATCGGTATAAAAGTTAAAAAGCAATATTCGAACCACTTTTCGGTGCATGCTAACAGTTTGCTTATGAGATTTTTATGGGTATAAAAAAAGGAAACAACCAAGAGTGGTTGTTTCCTTACGTGATCCCATTAGGATTCGAACCTAAGACCTACAGATTAGAAATCTGTTGCTCTATCCAGCTGAGCTATGGGACCATCTGCGATTTTTTTTCGCGGTGCAAATATGCGAAATTCTGTTTAAATTGACAATACCTGGTTAATGTAATTACACATTACTTTAATGTTAGGTTTTTATTAGTCGTTTTTTGTTGAGAAACACATCAGGCAATACCCCCCCCTTTGTATTTTTCCCATTATAAATTATTGATAAATAAGCTATTAATCCCATCTGCACGCTGGTTATTTTAGCTATTAAGGGTTAATTCTTTTTAAAGGCAAATTGTAAAGGTTAAAAATGTATCATAAACAATTAAAAAATAAAAATTGGGTTGTGTCTAATAAACACATTGCAGAAACAAATAATTATTAAATAATTAACTATAATTGCATATAATTATAAACCACCTGCTCGATAAAGGCGGGTAAATTTATAGATAAACAAATAGTTAATAATTTTTTGCATCACCTGGCCGGTATTAAACTGCCAGGTAGCAATGATGTTAATTATTTAAAAAAAAGAAAATAATTAATTAAAAAACAGTTTTTTACTTTTTAAAAGTACAAAGTGTTTTATTTACAATAAGTAAATCATACTTTTATCCGATTTTTTTAAAATAAACTAATTTATGATCATAATTGCTGACTGTGGCTCTACCAAAACGAACTGGTGTCTGGTTACCGAAGAGGGTAAAAAGGTGTACTTTAACACCGAAGGTTACAACCCTTATTTTTCTGGTACCGAATATATCATCCAGTCACTAAATGAAAATTTGCCAACCGATCTTGAAAAAGATGAGATAACAGAAGTAAATTATTATGGCGCAGGCTGTTCAACACCCGAGATGCGTAAAATAGTTGAAAATGCAATGCAGGCTGTATTCACAAAATCAAAGGTTTACATAGGCCATGATCTTTTAGCAGCAGCCAGAGCATTGTTGGGCAATAA
>JABDEQ010000165.1 GCA_013286985.1 Bacteroidota bacterium
TGTTTAGTTTATAAAAAAAGACAGTGCATAAAAAATCCCCGCCTAAACGAGGATTTATTCAAACCAATCTAACTATTAAAATTTACCCTTACCGACATAAGGTTAAAATAAAGTTCGTTTTGTAATACTAAGTTATGCATTATCTTATACAAACTTAGTAAAATAATAATTACAAACACAAAACTTTTTAAATTTTTTTAATAAGTTTTCACTTAGCCAACAGAAGTCGCTAAAATTGGCTCAGTTAAGGTTGGAGTTTTCGGGATAGAGGAATTCAATAGTCGATTTGATGGTCACTTTTAACAAGTGAGATTTCAGAAAAATAGATCAGTAAAGCAAAATTTGCTATTTTAATCAGAGGAAAAGTCAGCGTTTACTACAAAAAGAAAAAAGAGTTAGCGTAATTCTATTATTATAACCTAAGTGTTTAGGTTATATCATATAAAAGCTTTTCCTATTTTTAGTGGGTTTACAATAATAAGGTATAGGTTAAAGCCTCTTATGCTTGCGTCAGCAGGTTTATCAAAGTGCCCTGCGTTATTTAATGATATAAATCTCGTCATCAATTATCATCCGGGCAAATAAATTACACCAACGGGCTTATTGTATATACCAACTCCGTTATTCGACATATATCTTGCTATTTTTTATCATTTTCCAAACTTTTAATTTCCATTTTTCTGTCTTTTTAAAATCGAAGTTTTTGAAATCACCATTTCGCGGCAAGTGTTTGCGCCCGGGCCTTTAAACAACAGCGGCAAATCAAAAAAAATCACTTGCAAAAACTTAACTGAAATTTTCATGTTAAAGATTAAATAATGGCAAAATTTACTTTTTGCTTACGATGTTGTTAATGTAGTAAATTAACTTTGGTACACTAAAAAGGAAACTTATGAAAGTTGAGATCTGGTCAGACGTGATGTGCCCGTTTTGCTATATCGGCAAAAGGAGATTTGAAGATGCACTGCAGCATTTTGAAAATAAAGATGAGATAGAGATTGAATGGAAAAGCTTTCAGCTAAATCCTGATTTGGAAACGGACACCTCCATTAATATTGACCAGTATCTTGCTGATGTAAAAGGGTGGACAATTGATCATGCCCGCGATTTGAATGCGCACGTTACCCAAATGGCAGCAGAAGCAGGTTTAACCTACAATTTTGATAAAGCGGTTGTTGCCAACAGTTTTAAGGCTCATAGATTTAGTCACCTGGCCAAAAAAAATGGCTTAGGTATTGAGGCTGAAGAACAATTGTTTAAAGCTTATTTTACCGATGGTAAAAATATTGATGATTTGAATACATTGGTTGAGTTGGGTAAACAAATAGGACTGGACGCGGCAGAAGTAAGGCAAGCCCTTGAAAGCAACGCTTATGCCGATGATGTAAAACACGACATAGCAGAAGCCCAACACCTGGGTATACAAGGTGTTCCCTTTTTTGTTTTGAATAATAAATACGCTGTATCGGGTGCCCAGGCGGTACCGGTATTTGAACAAACACTGCAAAAAGCCTATGCCGACTGGCAAAAAGAGCATCCCAAACCAAAATTTGAAGTTATTGAAGGCGAAAGCTGCGGCCCCGATGGCAACTGCTAAAATATTAAATACCTATGAATGAGAATAGCCTTCGAAAGAAGGCTTTTTTGTTGAAGCTGGTGGCGCCACCAAAATGGTTCAATTTTGACGTAAAATATTTACATTTGTATAAAATACACTTGGTGTATTTTATACACTAAGTTGAAAATAAACGCATATGGATTCCATCATTAAGCCAGCTACCATACATCGCACAACATTACGCATTGCTGTTGGTGTTTTATTTTTTATGGCCGGGTTATGCTTTTCCAGCTGGGCATCGCGTATAGCTACAGTACAGCAAACTATGGGGCTGTCGGATGCCGCATTAGGTGCTGTTTTGTTTTCATTACCTGTAGGCCTGATGCTTTCCCTTCCATTTTCGGGCTGGGTTATTACTAAAATCGGCAGTAAAAGACTGCTGCTTTCTGCCATATTATTTTATGGCGCGGCATTAGTAAGTTTAGGGCTGGCAAAAAACACCTTTCAATTAATTATCTGCCTGGTTTGCTATGGTTTTGCAAGCAATGCCGTAAATATTTCTGTTAATACACAGGCAGTAGCCAACGAGGGCATGTATGAGAAACCCATTATGGCAACTTTTCATGGCTTATGGAGCCTGGCCGGTTTTACCGGTGCCTTAATAGGCACCTTTATGATAGGCCACGGAATTGCCCCCTTCCGCCATTTTGTGATTGTTTTATGTATCCTGATTGTTGGCGTTGCAATTGCCTCCCGGTTTCTTTACGATGATTACGGAGTTGCTTCAAATAGCCAAAAATCAACGTCAACGTTATCCGAACGTTTAAAGCTGATGATACCGCTTTTAACCCTCGGCAGCATAGCATTTTGTTCGATGATTTGCGAAGGTGCCATGTTCGACTGGAGCGTTGTTTATTTCAAAAAAGTTGTAGCTGCACCAATTGCCGTACAAGGCTATGGATTTACCGCCTTTATGTTTACCATGGCAGGTGGCAGGTTTATTGCCGACAAATTTGCCCACCGTTTCGGCTTGAAACGAACGTTGCAGGTAAGCGGTTCATTAACTACTGCCGGTCTGCTTATATCAGTTATATTTCCCTATTTTTATACGGCA
>JABDEQ010000166.1 GCA_013286985.1 Bacteroidota bacterium
TTTCAATGGAGCCCCGTTGAGTACGTTTACAAAGAATGGGCCGGGTTCTACAACCAAGGACAACAACAGCTATACGTAAACGTTGGCTATGGATTTTTAGGTTTTAGAGGAAGAGTTGGAATATTGCCGGAGATTACGATATTTACATTAAAAGCCGGACCTGTGCCAAATGCCCCTAACGCATAATGAGCAGGGCTAAGGCTGCTGCTTCATATTAAAAATGAAAAAAACACTACAGCCAATTTTAGATTTCCTGCTTTTCAGTAACATTTTTATGGCCCTGTGTGCCGTGTCGCAAGGCCTGGTTACCTTTTATTTAATTGGCGCAAAATCATCATACCATGTAAACTGGCTATTGTTTACATCAACACTGGGTATTTACAATTTCAGCATATTACTTACCAAACCACAACATCCCGAGCAATCGCCTTACAAACGCGTACGTTGGTTTTTTGGGCATTACAGGTTAATGGTAACCTTTACTATAGTATCCCTGCTGTCATTAATTCCATTGTTTTTTTTAGTATCGATGGAATCCAGGATACTGCTGATATTTTTGGCTATTATCTCTTTTTTTTACAGTATTCCTTTGTTTACCGTCGGCAATCAGAAGTTTGGATTACGCAACATTCCCGGTTTAAAACAGTTTCTCATCACCCTGGTATGGACTATGAGTACGGTATTGCTGCCCATACTGGAGGCACATGCGCATCATTTAACAGACATTTCCATGCGCGATACCACCCTGCTTATAGGTAAACGCTTTTTGTTTATAGCTGCATTAACTATACCATTTGATATTCGGGATTTGTTCGAAGACCGCCAATCGGGTCTTAAAACCGTGCCCGTTATATGGGGAGAAAAAAATGCCTACCTGTTTTGCCAGGTATTATTAGCCGGCTATCTCGTACTGCTGCTGCTTTTCAGAAACAATGGCTTCAATGCTAACTTTTGGGCATTATTTATTACAACGGTACTTACCGGCTGGCTCATCTTTAAATCAAAGTGGGAAAAAAATGAGTATTATTACTTTTTTCACATGGATGGAGTGCTGATACTACAGTATGTAGTACTCGTTCTGGTTGGATGGCTCAGCGTTTACTTTTAGGAAACATTTAAATTATCATCTCGTCTGCAACGAGTAGACAATACAATCGCCGGGGAAATCGCTTTTAAAATTTTCTGGCGGCTTTTTCCATAGCGACGGGTTTTAAACCCATCGCTATAGTAGTAATTATCATAACCAACCCCATTCTCGCTCACTAAATTGATGAATATTTTGACAGCAAATTCTTAAAGCTATTTCCCTGATACCATCGCCCACCCGTTACAAACTGTTATTTAAAATTTACTGCACCACCGGCAGCACTATACTGCTGGCAAAGCTAGCCGAGTGATATATTTTTTGCGTTGCACTCTGGTAATCGCTCTCCTTTGCATCAAAAATATTGGGAATATATTTCTGCGGGTTACGATCAATTATAGGGAACCAACTGCTTTGCACCTGTACCATTATGCGGTGGCCTTTCTTAAACACGTGATCGGCGGCATGCAGGTTAATGGTATATTCATCAACCTTGTTGGGCACAATCGGCGCCGGGTTAGTAAAGCTAACTCTAAATCGTCCTCTAAAAACATCTGCGCCTATCATTAACTCATACCCTGCCATTTTAGGCTCTTTTTTGTACACCTGCGGGTAAACGTCAATCAACTTAACCACCCAATCGGCATCAGTACCCGTTGTGGCAGCGTATATCTTCGCCAGCACATTGCCGGTTACGGTAACATCCTCGGTAAGGGTATCGGTTTGCCAGCTTAATACATCGGGCCTGCTGTCAGCAAAACGTTGATCGTCAGCCAGCCAGTAATACCACTTCGAACCGGCTCCGTAAGTTTCTTCTATAGGCCGTGCCCGGTATGGCACAGGTTTAGCCGGGTCAGACACATAGCTATCGGCAGGTTTTAATTCGGCGGCGGTTGGCTTATCAAAAGATAGCTTACCATTGGCATGCAGGTAAATATTTTTCTGAACGGCTTCTTTTGGCGGCCATGCAGTGTAGTTTTTCCACTGGTTCGATCCTGTTTGGAATGATATGGCTTCGGCAAATTTGCCATCGCCCTCACCTTTTAAATACCAGGCAAACCATTTAGCCTGTATCTCCTTGCGGAAATAAGCTGCTGTAGCCTGTCCGTCAAACTTCAAATTGTTTAAGGTTTTTCCAGCGCCTCCGGCCCAGCCACCATGTATCCATGGGCCAATAACTATAAAATTCTGATTATGCTTATCAAGCTTTTCCAGCGCTTTGTAGGCATCCTGCGGCCCTACCATATCTTCCTCATCCCAATAACCGCTAACGTGTTGTATAGCCAGCCGGGGCGAGTCGAGCCGTGAGGTAAGCGCCTGTTTCTTCCAGTAAGCATCATAGTTGGGGTGAATGGTAAAATCATTCCAGCTTGGCAGCTTCCCGTGCACATATTTTTTATTGATGTTTGATAGCGGCCCCAGTTTTAAATACCAGTTATAGGTATCATAATTATCAAACTGGTAAAGCGAATCTGTTTTTGATATCTCTTCCATAAAAGCATACTCAAAAGCATAGCTTAAGCGGAAGGCACCATTATGGTGCAAGTCATCATTCATAAAC
>JABDEQ010000167.1 GCA_013286985.1 Bacteroidota bacterium
TGACGGTTGGAACCAGCAGATATTTATTGATGGATACACCAGTTCGTTATTTACAATAAACCAGATACAAAAACTTGGCATACCAACTCTCCAGCCTGATTTTTGGGGAATAGCATTAATTCTTAAAGTTGAAACTTTTGACAGGATTACTGATAAATACGGTCCGATTGCCTACAGCAAAGCAGGCTCATCATTAACAGCAACGCCTTATGATAGCCAACAAAGCGTATACAACCAATTTTTCCTTCAATTGGATACCGCTGTTAGTAATTTAAACACGTTTGTAAAAGCAAACCCAGGCAAAATGCCTTTCGCAAATTACGACTTGGTGTACGGTGGTGATTATACCAAATGGATTAAACTGGCCAACTCTTTACGTTTGCGTTTAGCCATGCACATTGTTAAAGTCGATCCTACTACGGCCCAAACACAAGCTGAAAAAGCAATGGCAGATCCGGGAGGCTTACTTGCTGCTAATACAGATAACGCAGGTATTTCTGGCGGAGGTTACCACAACCCATTAAACGTAATTACCACAAGCTGGAGTGATATCAGCATGGGTTCTGACCTTGAATCAATTATGGTTGGTTATAACGATCCTCGCTTACCACAATATGTTTTACCGGCTACCGATTCACGTTTTGCCGGCTCATATAAAGGTATCCGTATAGGTTCTTTAATTACTGCAAAACCTGGTTACAGCGGTTATTCAATACTAAACACCAGTACTGCATTCCAGGCATCATCACCAATGATGTTTATGACTGCGGCCGAAGTTTGGTTCCTGAAATCGGAAGCTGCTTTACGTGGCTGGGCTGGCGCAGGCGATGCTGCAACAGATTACAACACCGGTATTCAAACATCAATGGCACAATGGAATGTATCAGCCGGTGGTTATCTTACTGATAACACCAGCGTTCCAATTGCTTACGTTGATCCTTCAAATACTGCCAATAATTCAGCGGCACTTGAAACTGCTACAATTGCATGGAACCCAACTGCTACTAATGAGCAAAATTTAGAGCGTATCATCACTCAAAAATGGATTGCAATGTATCCTGAAGGTCAGGAAGCATGGACTGAGTTCCGTCGTACCGGTTATCCTAAATTGTTCCCTGTTGTAAATAACAACAGCAATGGAACTATCGATAGCCAGGTACAGATTCGCAGATTAGCTTATCCTGCAAATGAGTATAGCACCAACGGACCGGCTGTACAACAGGCTGTTTCAACTTTAGGTGGCCCTGATAACGGCGGCACCAGAGTATGGTGGGATGTAAACAAGCCTAATTTTTAAGATAATTCCTTGATTGCAAATTAATGAAAAGCCTGATGTGCATTATGCGCATCAGGCTTTTCTTATAAATATTTCAGCGTTCATGGTGTTCACGCTGTTCATGTCATCATTTTTGAACGCATGGTCAATCCTGTCTATTCATATCTTAACGCCTCAATAGGATCAAGTCTTGATGCTTTTTGGGCAGGATAATAGCCGAAGAAAATCCCGGTAACGGCACAAACTACAAAAGATAGTACTACAGATGATTCGGATATAATAGTGGGCCAGCCAAGCGTAAGCGTCACTATTTGTGTGGATATGAACCCCAGTACAACCCCGATAACTCCGCCGGTAATACTGATCAACACGGCTTCCATCAAAAACTGCATCAAAATATCCCTGCCTCGTGCACCGATTGACATGCGAAGGCCAATTTCCTTGGTACGTTCTGTTACAGATACATACATAATGTTCATAATGCCTATACCACCAATTACCAGTGAAATGCCGGCAACTACGGTAAGTAACACTGTAAGCAACCCGCTGGTTGAACTTAGAGTGGCAATTAATTCTTGTTGGGTACGTACAGTAAAATCGTTATCCTCGCTGGCTGTTAAACGGTGCGAGTCCCGCAAGATACTGGTCATCTCGGTAACCGCATTATCTGTAACCTGTTCATTAGCAGCGGAGGCATAAATATTGGAATAATAAATAGTAGCCAGTATCCGGTTTTGAACGGTAGTATAAGGTGCAATCAAAATATCATCCTGATCCTGCCCAAAGGCATTAAAACCTTTAGGGTTTAGTATGCCGATGACTTGAAACGGAATATTACCAAATCTGATCACTTTTCCGATAGGATTTTCACCATTGGGGAAAAGATTGTCGCCCAATCAAACATACTTTGGCCGATGTTAAAACGTCGTCATTTGTAAAGGCGATGCCATCCTTCAGCGTGAGTTTCCGGATATCCAGATATTCCGGGCTAACACCTGACATGGTGGTGGGCCAGTTCAACGCGCCATTGATAGCTTGCCCTTTTGAGCTTACCGCCGGCGAAATTTCTGTAATATATTGCGCATTGGCTTTTAATGCCGTAATGTCTTTAGCTGTAAGGGTTTGAAAGCTTGATCCGGCAATTTTAACACCGCCGTTTAAATTACTGGCGGGCTGCACCGTGATCATATTGGTACCCATGTTTGACAGTTGATCGTGGATACTTTGTTTAGAACCCTGGCCAATAGCTACCATGGCAATTACAGAGCCTACGCCAATAATAATTCCAAGCATGGTTAAAAATGCCCGGAGTTTATTGCGTTGCAATGCTTTTAACGCTATTCTTATAAGGTTAA
>JABDEQ010000168.1 GCA_013286985.1 Bacteroidota bacterium
AGTAGAAACATCGGCCGAACTGAGGCAGGAAGAGAGTAAGTACCTGGCAAAAAAATCGCCATTAATACAAACTGATGCTTCATTAGTTAGTGCAAATACTGATTATTCGGCAAAACAAATGGAAATACTTGAAATGGATAACCAGATATCCGAAGAAAAATCAAAATTTTCACAGGCACTCAATAGTTTGGTCAGCCAGGCCGAAGACTGGAAAAATAAATATGTACTTGTGGCAGCACAATCCGGCAAGTTATCCTTTGCCGGTATAGTACAGGAAAACCAGGTGCTTATACCAAACCAGGAAGTGTTTTATATTAACCCGGGTAATGAGAATTTTTTTGGCGAAATGGCTATTCCTCAAAACAGTATGGGCAAGGTTAAAGAAGGACAGGAGGTTTTAATAAAGGTTAGGAGTTATCCTTTTGAGGAATTTGGGATGTTGAGAGGAAAAATAAAATATATAGCCGATGTTCCCTATAAGGACAGTGTTTTTATGTCGAAAGTAGACTTCCGGGTAAATAAAGTATCTGACATGAAAAGAAGCATACATTTAAAGCCGGGTATGACAGCAGATGCTGAGATAATAACCCAGGATGCTACCATATTGCAAAGAATAACGAGAAATATTTTAAAGATGATGAATAATAAATAAATGAGTTAAATTTAGGTTGATGGAATTTTACTTATTGAAGATTTGTGATCGATTGTAATGAACCTCCGGTCGGTGATCTTCCGGCCATCGTCGGTTATTAAAAAAAACAAATCAGGTAAATTTATATTTGCTTAAGACGCGTCGCTTTTAGCGAACCTCTGCAAATTCATTTTTAAAAAACAGCCCTTTAATCATCAAATAAAATGGAAAAATCAACCGGCAATCAGCTTTACTCCATTATTAGTTATAAAAAATCTTTCTTCAAATTGCTTACAACTGGTCTTATAGCCATAATGTTGTTTAGTGTGGCGACTAAAAGTGTAGCTCAGTCTTCGTCACTTTACCTGCTTGCGCTTTCAAAAACAGATCATTCACTTGCCATTGTTGATCCGGTAACCCTAAAGGTGATTGCACGCGTGCCCGTAGGGACTGATCCGCATGAGGTTATAGCATCGTCGGATGGGAAAACGGCTTATGTCTCTATTTACGGCGGCGGCAGTTTGCATGAAATTGATGTTATTGATCTGGTAGCTAAAAAGGCTTTGCCACCTGTAGACACTAAGCCGTTTTTTGGCCCTCACGGCCTTACTTTTGTCGCCGGGAAATTGTGGTTTACTGCCGAGGGCTCTAAAGCGGTAGCCCGGTTAGATCCCGCTACCAATACGTTTGACTGGGCCATGGGCACCGGCCAGAACCGCACGCACATGATTTATGTAACGGCCGATGCCAAAAAAGTATACACCACTAATGTGAGTTCAGGCACGGTGAGCATACTGACAGATACGCTGATTCAGCCGGGTAACTTTGGCCCGCCGCCGGGATCTCCTCCTGGCAGTGGTCCGCCGCAAGGTTTCAGGCCGCAGCCGCATAAAGATTGGGTGCAAACCCTTGTGCCTGTATCCACCGGATCGGAGGGATTTGATGTGTCGCCTGATGGTAAACAACTTTGGACCGCTTCTGCCGACGATGGAACGATAGCCATTATCGACCTGGCCACCAAAAAAGTTATTGATAAGATTGATGCGAAGGTATTGGGCGCTAACCGGCTGCAGTTTACACCCGATGGACAACGTGTGCTGATATCAAGCCTTAGAAACGGTGACCTGGCTGTATATGATGCTGTATCACATACCGGGGTAAAGAAAATAAATATTGGTCACGGTGCAGCAGGTATTCTGGTTGCCCCGGATGGATCCCGCGCTTTTATAGGCTGTACCGCTGACGACTATGTGGCAGTTGTTGATTTGAAAACATTGCAGGTTATCGATCATCTTAACGTTGGTGGAGGTCCTGATGGCCTGGCCTGGGCAGCCCGGCCCTGATCTTGTTAGTTTTATTGCAATTTTTGATATTTGAAGCTTTTTGAAGAAGCCGCCTCTTTTACAGGAAGCGGCTTCTTTCGTTAAAGTTTATTTGGTAATAACTACTGCTCTCTTTTTTTGATTAAAAGCAATTCCCGGCAGGGTAAATACTGTGTCAATTAGTTAAATGCGGTTGCATCTTTTGAATTGCAACAATTTGGATGCCGTATTTAGCCATCTTACGGCAGCTAATCATTTTACTTTGTATTGAATTTACGATAGGACGCAGCTGTTTCATATCGCTAACTTTTAAATCAGGTAAATATGTCCAAATCAATAAAATATGCATTATTGATACTCTGCTTAACAGCGCATTGTATGCCTGCACATAGCCAGGCCATGTGGGCGCTGCTATTCGGTAAAAAAATTTCCAATCCAAACCTTTCATTGGGTATTCACGTGGGTTTGGAAATGTCCAATTTAACAAATACACCAGGCGCAAACATATTACCCGGCATAGCTTTGGGGGCATACACCAATTTGAAATTTTCAGATAAATGGTCGTTGAGTAATTATTTTATTTTCAAATCTTCAAGAGGCGCCGCCTCCGTTCCGCTTGCTTATCAAATACAACCCAATGTACCTG
>JABDEQ010000169.1:0-1375 GCA_013286985.1 Bacteroidota bacterium
ACGCAAAATGGTAACCCTGCAGCAATTTACGCATCAAATGTTGCGTATGCACAAACCTCTATACAAACGCCTAACAATGGCTCTGTACCTCAGTTAACCTTATCAAGTGCTTACGGTAATAATACCCTGAAGCCCGAAAGAAAACATGAGTATGAAGCCGGTGTGGAACTTCGTTTTTTAACCGACAGGCTTGGTGCTGACATCAGTTACTATACCAATAAAATAAATAACCAGATTTTACCTTTAACAGCATCACCAAGTAATGGTGCCGCCAGCCAGATAGTTAACGTAGGTACTATTGGTAACCAGGGTTTGGAGGTGGCTTTAAACGCTACACCAATTATTTCAAATGGTTTTAAATGGGATGTGCGGCTAAACTATTCATTTAATAATGCAAAAGTTTATTCATTAGCACCTAATGAGCCCGAAATTGATGTGTACACTGCCGAAAGCAACTCTATAAAGGTTGTTGCGAAGCCGGGTGAAGCTTTAGGCGATATATATACCTATGGCCTGCAAAAAAACAAGAGCGGTCAGAATATAGTGGATGCCAGTGGATATTATGAAGAAGACCAGTCGCACTATATAAAAGCCGGGAATATACTTCCTAAAGCAGTTGGCGGTATTTCTAATACGTTCTCTTATAAAAACTATTCAATTACTGCTTTGGTTGATTATCATTTGGGTGGCCAGTTAATTTCAACTCCTTTAAAATATGGTATCAGCTCAGGTATGTACACCAGTACTTTAAAGTATAGGGATGCAGCCCATGGCGGATTAACTTATTATATTAATTCGGCAGGCACTTACGTACAGTTACCTGCTAATGCAACAAACGGACCTGGTGGCGAAACTGTTTATTATGATGGTTTGATACAGCCGGGTGTTTTAGCTAACGGACAGCCTAATAATATCATGATTGATGCAGCCAGTTATTATGAAAATCAATTTTCTGCAGGTGGTGGTAGCGGGCCAAATGTAATTGATGAGAATCAAGGATCAGCCATATATAACAATAGTTATATTAAGCTGCGTGAGGTTGCGCTTAGTTATGGATTGCCACAAAGTTTGGTACACCATTTAGGCATGTCGAAAATAAGATTCTCCTTAATAGGACGCAATTTATTGTACATATACCGTACGTTAAAGAATCTTGATCCGGAAACAGCATTGGGTAGTCAATGGTGGAACCAGGGCATTGATAATGGTTCAATACCTGCAACCAGAAGTTATGGTTTCTCATTAAACGCCACTTTTTAATTCCTTAAAATTAATCAGACGATGAAAAAAATATTTGTATATACCTATATTTTACTTTTGCTTGCTGTATCGTTCAGTGCATGTAAAAAAACAATTGATGCGGATTATTTAAATC
>JABDEQ010000169.1:1385-2586 GCA_013286985.1 Bacteroidota bacterium
CTGTTCAGGGCCATCGCAGGTAAATAATACGCCGTCAAAACCTGTTATAAGCAGCTTTTTTACCGAAATGCTAAACAGTGACCGGGTAAGGCCGGCTTATTGGAACCTGCGTACCTTTTTCTTCCCTCAAATATCTGTTTATGCCCAAACCACATCATTTGATAATGGTGGACAAGCTTATCAGCCTAATGATAGTTACATAGGCCAGTATTGGTCAGATTTTTATTATCCTGCAGGCAACGGCAGCGGGCCAATGGCTACCTATCGTACCATGCAAACAGCATTTGCAGCGTTGTCGGCAAGTGATCAGGCTGCTCAAAAGGTTTATATGGAAGCTGCTAAAATTGTTTTGGATGAGCGCGCTGCCAAACTGGTGGATATGTGGGGCGATATTCCTTTTTCACAGGCAGGTAGTTTGGAAACAACAAGTACAATAAAAAACCCTGTATTTGATGATCAGAAGACTCTTTATTACCAATTTATCAGTGATTTGGATGAAGCCGCTACTTATTTTGGTTCGGCAAAACTGGCCACTAACGTTCAATCTGCTTTTAATAAAGCTGATATTTTGAATAGCGGAAGTTTACTTAAATGGCAGGAGTACGCAAATTCTACCCGGTTACGTTTATTAATGCGTATTTCAAGCTATGATGAAGCAACTGCTAAAGCTGCTGTTACAACAATGCTTAGTAACCCTGCTGCCTATCCGCTTATTGATGGTGGAAATGTTGCCAGCTATAGCCCCGCCAGTACTGACATTCTTTTGCAGGCGTTAACCACAACTACCAGCAGTACTTTATTCAGTGCTTTAACAGAAATTGATAGCTATTGGGCTCCCGATTATAAGTTGAACACGGTAATGCTGCCGGCAAATGATCCAAGGATACCGGTTATGTTTGATAAATATGGTAACGCAACCTACAGAGCAATGCCGGTAACCTATGGTACCGGCCAGCAGGATACTGCTTATACCAAGTATTCTATTGTAGATTCTACTACTTTTTTAAACAATATTAAAATGCCGGGTATTGTAATAACAGCATCAGAAGTAAATTTCCTCAAAGCTGAGGCTTACGAGCGTTGGAATTTAGGCGACGCGCAAGGTGCTTATAATACAGCATTAGCGCAGTCTGTTTATTTTTACTTCTATCTGAATAACTTAGGAACAGGTACTGCATCTCCAGCTGCAACTGATATTGCA
>JABDEQ010000170.1 GCA_013286985.1 Bacteroidota bacterium
AACAATTAAATGGTTAATTGGAAATAGCAAATGAAGTTACGCGTACACTTGCGATGGGTATTTATTAGCCTGTTTTTTACCAGTATACACCTATCATTATATGCTCAAACAACAAAGCAGTATGAATATGCCGCAGTAACGGGCGATGTTTATAAAATAAACTTCATTAATAAAACTGATAATTCATCTGTAAGGGATGGTAACAGTGACGAATTAAAGGTTTTGAATGACCTGGATAACAGCTTTAAAAAAAAACCAAGCCGTAGGGAGCTTTTACTGTTTTTAAGGAAGATAAATACCGATAACAAGTTAAAAGATGCACATTCAAGTTCAAAGGTATATCTGCATCTGGCATCTGCATTTGCGCAGTTAAAGCTATATCCGCTGGTAATGAAATGTTATTTTAAAACCGATTTGCCGGCCGATGATATTTATAAAGAAGGACATTTTATAAAGAAAGCGGATGCCGATAGCACCATATTGTTATCGCAAAAATCTATCGATACTATAACAGATGTTAAAGGCCCTTTGGCGATAAATAATACAGACAGTTTACTGCTGAAAACGGATAGCGGCTTGTATAATCACAACGGTAAAGAAATCAGATCGAAGCCAATAAGAGAACGCGACATCGTAAGTCCTTTTGATGACGGTAAAACAGCGGTTAAATATGCTATGCTGATTCATATACAACAGCCGATATCGGGCAAGCCTAAAATTTTTGTAAAAATTAACAGGGTGGGGCATACTTTTATTACATTGATAAAGTATAATACCGATTCAACTTATGTTGCCCGTACATTTGGCTTTTACCCGGAAAAGGATCATCTTTTATCAGCAACGCCTATCTTCCCTTCATCAACTTCTGAATTTAAAAACGACAGTATGCATGATTGGGATGAGGTGGTTGGAAAGTTTATTTCTAAAAGAAGATTTCAAAAAATACTGGACTTAGTTAAGCAGTATGATACTACGAAATACAATTTAAATAAGAATAACTGTACAGATTTTGGCTTAAATGTAGCCGCCATAAGTGGCATCAAAATATTGAATACTTACGGCACGTGGCCTTTAGGGCGCGGCAATAACCCGGGTAGTGCCGGACAAAGTGTTTTACAGGGTCAGGTGATTAACAGCGATACCGGTGATAAAAATGATCTGTTTATTTTTAACGATCTTATTCCGGCGAACTAAATAACACTATCGCAAATTTATGGTGAAGGAATCAAATAAGATTGTCTGCCCGTTTGGTGTTTCTTCGGCCAAAATGGTGTAGTAATTCCCCGTCAGCGTAAATTGCTCTTCGGTTTTTTCAATGATGATTTTCAAAAAGCCATGAGTGGTATCGCAATAGCTCTCCAAAAAAACATTGTCCAACAATTTACTATCATCCGGAAATGCAGGGTCGTTTAATGAAGCAATTGCATGGAGCTGTGCATAGCCCCCTGCGCCGGCAACTACAAACGGCAGCACTTTGCCATCAGGATAGTGTTTATTAAAGCGCTGGTAATTGTGCACATGGCCGCTTAAAATTAAATCGGGCTTAACATTTGCGGCTTCAAAGCAAGCATCCAAAAAAGTCTGCATTCGCATGCTGGATCCATGATTGGTATCTGCCGAATATGCAGAATGATGCAAACAAACAATTATTGCCTTTTCAGTTCTTTGTCGCTGCGCAATTTTCAATTCTTCAATAAACCAGTCCTTTTGCTCAGGCGTAATGGTTCCAAACCTTGGTACATTGCTGTACAAACAAATAATATTGGCCAGCGGTGTTTCTAACGTCCAGTAAATATTCGGCTGGGTATTGCTTTTAAAGTTGATATCACCTGAGAAGGAGATTGCTTTTGATTCGGTATCACAAAATACTTTTAAAAAGGCATCCAGACTTTTGGGCTTAAGCGGATCATTAGGGTCGACATCGGCATCATGATTCCCGGAAATAGCGAAAATAGGTCCCGGGTAATTTTTAAACGGCTCAAAAAACTGCGGATAGTATTCATGTTCCTGTCCGAAATTATACACCAGATCGCCCAGGTGAAAAAAGAATTGGGATTGATCCTGTGGCTCTGTCGTTTCGCGGTATTGCCTAATCATTCCGGCAACAACCTGGTGTTGAAAAGTTGGCAATATTATGCCGCCGGTATCGCCGCAAACATCAAATACCAGTTTATTGGCGGGTAATTGCGGCTTTATTTGTTCGAGATTAAGATGATACGGATAGGCGCCGCAAGGAGCAGGCAGGGGACGGAGTTTTTCCTGGTCGTCAATAGCAGCAATTTTAAAAACGGGTCTTTTTCTGATATTATTGGAAGATATGGGCATTTAAAATAGATGCAGTTTAAACTTAAAGAGTTATTTAAGCAAATATAGCTTTAGGATATAAATAAATGGTTAAAACTGTTTAATTAGTAATTGCCGTTTGCTCAATTATAATACTTTTATTTGAAGGTAATTAGCTAATTTACGTTATCAATTCAACACTTATGCCTCATTATTTTGTCGATCCTGATATTGCAAAAGCACAAACTATTCATACCGATTTTTATACCAGTTTAGCTGTTTTTGAGGCATGTAAGGA